>JBOGXT010000238.1:0-6181 GCA_050694635.1 Thermoleophilaceae bacterium | reverse complement strand
CGCCTGGTCCACCCGCTGCTGCTGAGGCGGGCGGGCCCGCAGCAGCGCCGCTGGCTCGAGCGAGGCGAGGTCTTCTTCCCCTACCTGGCGACGCGGGCGCGCTTCGACACCCGCGCCACCAGGGCGGCACTGGACGAGGCCGGGATCGAGGAGGTGCCGCCGCTGGCGTCGTATCTCGATCGCCTGCTCGAGTTTGCCGAGCGGGCCGAGTGGGGGAAGCGGCCCCTCTCGCGTAGTACGGTCAGCACACCCGGCCTCGGAGGGGCGGATGAGCGAGAAGTGGACAGCGGAGCGGATCCCGGACCAGAGCGGTCGCACCGCGGTGGTCACCGGCGCCAACAGCGGGTTGGGACTGGTCACGGCGCGCGAGCTCGCGCGGGCGGGAGCGCACGTGGTGCTCGCCTGCCGCAACACCCAGAAGGGTGAGAGCGCGCGGCGGGACGTCGAGGCCGCGGCCCCGGGCGCCGAGGTGGAGCTCGAGGCGCTCGACCTGGCGAGCCTCGACTCGGTGCGCGCCTTCGCCGAACGCTTGCGGGCGCGCCACGAGGGCCTCGACCTTCTGATCAACAACGCCGGCGTGATGGCCACGCCGCGGGGGCGCACGGCCGACGGCTTCGAGCTCCAGCTCGGCACCAACCACCTCGGACACTTCGCGCTGACGGGCCTGCTGATCGGGGCGATGGAGGGCCGCGAGGACGCGCGCGTGGTGACGCTCTCGAGCGGCGCACATCGCTTCGGCCGAATCGCGTTCGACAACCTGAGCGGGGACTCGCGCTACTTCCGCTGGCGCGCGTACGGGCAGTCGAAGCTCGCCAATCTGCTGTTCGCGCTGGAGCTCGACCGCCGCCTGCGAGCCGCCGGCTCGACGATCAAGAGCCTCGCCGCCCACCCGGGCTGGGCCGCCACCAACCTGCAGTTCGCCGGGCCGCCCCCGGCGGACAGGGCGGTGATGCGCGTCGCTAACCGGGTGATCGCCCAGAGCGACGAGATGGGAGCGCTGCCCACGCTCTACGCCGCCACGGAGCCCGGGCTCGAGGGCGGCACTTACTGCGGCCCTGACGGGTTCCTGGAGCAGGCCGGCCACCCGAAGCAGGTCTCGCCAAGCGGCGCCGCGCGGGACGAGCAGGTCGCGCGGCGGCTGTGGGAGGTGTCGGAGCAGATGACGGGAGTGCGCTTCGAGCGGAGCGGCGCAGCCGCCTGACGCACGCACGGCGTCTCGCCATCGTTCCTCCCTCTCTCAGTCGGCCTATCCCAAGGCGTGTGAGTGTGGTTACCCGTACCAAAGCTGTCCGAAGGCGCGCATAAAGTTCGTGGCTTATGACTGAAGACGCGATTCTCGTCGAGGGGCTCGAGAAGTCGTACGGCTCCGTGCGCGCGCTGTGCGGCGTCGACTTCGCGGCTCGTACGGGCAGCGTGCTCGGCCTGCTCGGTCCCAACGGGGCCGGGAAGACCACCGCGGTGCGCATCCTCGCCACCCTCCTGGAGCCCGACGGCGGCACGGCACGCGTCGCCGGCCTCGACGTGGTGCGCGACGCCGCCCGGCTGCGCGCCGAGATCGGCCTCGCCGGCCAGTACGCCGCCGTCGACGAGAACCTGACCGGGTTCGAGAACCTGGAGATGGTCGGCCGCCTGTACCACCTGGGCGGCGCCGAGGCCCGCGTCCGCGCGAACGAGCTGCTCGAGCATTTCGACCTCACGGACGCCGCCAAGCGCCCGGCCAAGACCTACTCGGGCGGCATGCGCCGGCGCCTCGACCTGGCCGCCGCGCTCATCGTCCGGCCGCCGGTCCTGTTCCTGGACGAGCCCACCACGGGCCTCGACCCGCGCAGCCGCCTGGGCATGTGGGAGACGATCGAGGCGCGCGTCGCCGCGGGCACCACGGTCCTGCTGACCACCCAGTACCTCGACGAGGCCGACCGGCTGGCGGACCGGATCGTGGTCATCGACCACGGCACCGTGATCGCCGAGGGCACCTCGGACGAGCTCAAGACGCGCGTCGGCGGGGAGCGACTCGAGGTCACGCTCGCCGACCCGACCCAGGCGGGCACGGCGATCGACGCGCTGGCGGCGATCGCGGACGACGGGCCGCCGGTCTGCCCCGAGCGCGTGCTGAGCATGCCGATGCGCCGTGACCGCGGCGGCATCGCCGAGGCGGTGCGGCGGCTCGACGACGTGGGCGTGGGCATCGAGGACATCGCGCTGCGACGGCCGACCCTCGACGACGTGTTCATCGCGCTAACCGGCCACGCGGCCGAAGAGGAGCCCACCGCTCCCGAGGAGGAGCGAGAGGAGGCCTACGCATGAGCGCGCTCGCGACATCTGCCTCGGACACGCTGGTCCTCGCCCGCCGCAACCTGATGCGGATCCCGCGCCAGCCCGATCTCCTGATCGCCTACACGATCCAGCCGGTCATGTTCGTCCTGCTGTTCGTCTACGTTTTCGGCGGCGCGATCCAGACGCCGGGCTTCGACTACGTCGACTTCCTGATGCCGGGCATCATCGCCCAGTCGATCGCGTTCGGCGGGTTCGTCACCGCGCTCGGCTTGTCGGAGGACGTCCAGAAGGGGCTCATCGACCGCTTCCGGTCGCTGCCGATGTCGCGCGCGGCCGTTCTCACGGGACGGACCTTCTCCGACATCGTGCTCAACTGCCTGTCGCTCGCCGTGCTGTTCACGGTCGGCTTCATCGCCGGCTTCAACTTCCAGAACGCGAGCGCGGGGGAGATCGCGCTCGGCATCGTCCTGCTGCTGCTGCTCGGCTATGCCTTCTCGTGGGTCTTCGCGCTCGTCGGGCTGTTCTCGTCGTCGCCGGAGACCGCGAACGCGGTCGGCTTCACGGCCATCTTCCCGCTCACGTTCGCCTCGTCGATGTTCGTGCCCGCGGAGTCGATGCCGGACGGCCTGCGCCAGTTCGCGGAGGCCAATCCGTTCACGACCATCACCGACGCGCTGCGCTCGCTGTGGCTGGGTACGCCCGCGCACACCGACATCTGGATGGCGTTCCTGTGGTGTGCGGCGCTGATCGCGATCTTCGCGCCGCTCGCGGTGGCGCGCTACCGGCGCGTGTCCGCGCGCTGAGCCAGGCCGCGCGCGGGGTGGGGGTGGTAGCGGGCGCCCCGCAGTGCCAGCAGCGCGGCGTGGGCGTAGATCAGCCCCAGGACGCGTAGCGGCTGGGCCGGGTACCGCAGGCGCAGGCGGCGCAGGTGGCTCGCCGGGCGCCGCTCCAGGGACAGCGTGGCGTCGAAGACCCGCTCCCCGTCGCGCCGGTTCTCGATGTGCACGGTCAGGTGCTCGCCGGGAGCGGTGGCGTGGCACACGTACTCGTGGTCCATGCCGAGGAAGGGGGAGACGTGCAGCTGCTTGTCGGCCCGGCCCGCCCGGCCCTCGAACTCGTAGGTGCGGCGCTCGCCCCACGGGGTGTTGGTCACCTCCGCCGCCAAGGAGGCCACCCGGTCGCCGTCCATTCGGAAGTGGAAGCGCACCGGGTTGAACCCCACTCCCAGCGAGCGTGGCATCGAGAGCGTCCGCTGGCCGTTCTCGTCGCCGCTGAGCGTCATGTACAGGCGGTAGCGGAACGAGTGGGCGACCGCCCCTGGGCGGCGGTGGCGCACCCAGCCCTCGTAGAGCTCGACGTTCATAGGGAGGCCCCGAAGCGCTCGCAGGCTCGCGCGCCGCTCTGCACGCCGTCCTCGTGGAAGCCGTAGCCCCAGTAGGCCCCGCAGTAGTGGGTGCGGCGCACCCCGCTGACCTCGCCCCAGCGCCGCTGGGCGGCCAGCGCCGCGTGGGTGAAGACGGGGTGGGAGAACTCTCGCGCGCCGATCACCTGCTCCGGGTCGATCGCACCGTTGCGGTTGAGGGTGACGCAGAACTCTCGCTCCGAGTCGAGCGACTGGAGCCGGTTCATGTGGTACGTCACGGTCGTCCGGTCCGCGGGCTCGTCCTGGAGATGGAAGTTCCAGCTCGCCCGCGCGCGCCGGCGCCGCGGAAGCAGCGACGCGTCGGTGTGCAGCACCACGTCGTTCGGCTGGTACGGGATCGCCCCCAGCACCTCGGCCTCCGCCGGGCTCGCGTCGGCCAGCATGGCCAGCGCCTGGTCGGAGTGCGCGGCGACGATCACCTCGTCGAAGGACTCCGGCCCGCCGCGCTCCGGCGTGACCTCCACGCGGTCGGCGAAGCGCTCGATGCGCGCCACCGGCGTGGAGAGCCGCAGCCGATCGCGCATCGGCGCCGTCAGGCGCTCCACGTACCGGCTCGACCCGCCCGCCACGGCGCGCCAGTTGGGGCGCCGCGTGAAGCCGAACATCCCGTGGTTGTCGAAGAACTCGGCGAGCAGACTGGCGGGGAAGCTGCGCAGGTCGCGCGGGTCGGTCGACCACACCGCCGACGCCTGCGGCACGATCAGCCTGTCCACGAACTCGCGCGAGTAGCCGCCCTCGTCGAGGAAGTCGAGCAGCGTGGGGCCGGAGCCGTTCATCCCGATCAGCGCCGGCGCCTCGCGGTTGAAGCGCAGGAGATCGCGCACCATGCGGTGAAACGAGGGCCGCACGAGGCTGGAGCGGCGCGCGAACAGGCCGTTCGGGGAGGCGCCGTTGTACTCGAACTCGCCGCGCCCGTCGCTGACCGAGAAGCTCATGGTGGACGGCTGGGTGGCCACCCCGAGCCGCTCGAGCAGCCGCTCGAAGCCAGGGTAGTTGCGGTCGTTGAAGACGATGAAGCCCGTGTCGACGCGGTGCAGCTCGCGCTCGGTCTCCACGTCGACGGTCCAGGTGTGGCCGCCTGGGCGCTCGGCTGCGTCGAACACGGTGATCTCGTGCTCCGGATGCAGCAGGTGGGCGCAGGTGAGGCCGGCGATGCCGGCCCCGACGATGGCGACCCTCATGCACGTACCCCCGTCATCGATTGCATATACGAACGCCTCCGCCGGTCGGATGATCCGGCCCCGGCACAGCGTGACAGCGGCGTCCTCGATTAGGGTTCCGCGCGGATCCGACCAGGGGGAACCCGCATGAAGCTCATCGGAGTCGGCTTCGGCCGCACCGGAACCATGTCGCTCAAGGGAGCGATCGAGGAGCTCGGCTTTCCGTGCTTCCACATGATCGACCTGATCACCGGCGAGAACCGGGACCGCGACCTGCCGTACTGGGTCAAGATCGCGAACCGCGACCCCGTCGACTGGGACGAGGTGTTCGAGCCGTGGGACGCCACCGTCGACTGGCCGGCCTGCTCGCGCTGGGAGGAGCTGATCGATGCCTTCCCGGACGCGCCCGTGCTGCTGAACGTCCGTGAGTTCGACGGCTTCTACAAGAGCTGTCAGAACACGATCCTCGCCGTCAAGCAGGCGGCGATGGCGGGCGAGCTGCCCGAGGACGCCAATCGCGAGGGGCCGTCGCCCGAGCTCTGGGGAGCCATCGAGAAGCTGATCTGGCAGGGCGACTTCCAGGGCAGGTTCGAGGACAAGGACTGGATGCGGCAGATGTACTACGACCGCATCGAGACGATCAAGAACACCGTGCCGGCGGAGCGCCTGACGGTCTGGGAGCTGGGCACGGACGGCTGGGAGCCGATCTGCGCGGCGCTCGGCGTGGAGGTCCCGGACAAGCCGTTCCCGCACCTGCACGACACCAACGAGTTCCGGACGGAGTTCGGGCTCGAGCCCATCCCCGCGTAGCGGCTCAGGGTTCCAATTCAGGGTGGCCCCCCGATGTCGGGGCGGTTGCCCTATTCGACTTTTCCGTGACCAATGTCACTGGACACGCGAACTTACTTCCTGTAAGTTACCGTCCTAACACTTCGATGAGTCGCGAACAATGGAACCCGCCGCCCACGTCTCGCTCCCGTACCTCAAGCCCGTTGTCTGGGCTCTCGGAGCGCTCGCGGCGGTCATCGCGGTCGGGGTCGCGGCCGGCGTCGTTGCGCTCCCCGATGTAGACGGCGCGCTAGAGGACGCCTCGCGCACGCTCGGCGCCTGGGCCTACCCCGCGGTCGCCGGCTTCGCCTTCCTCGAGACCGGCGCCTTCATCGGGCTGGCCGTGCCGGGGGAGACCGCCGTCGTCGTCGGCGGCGTGGTGGCCGAGCGCGGCGGTGTCGAGCTGGTGCCGCTGATCGGGTTCGTCTGGGTCGCGGCGGCGGCCGGCGATCTGGTCAGCTTCCTGCTCGGCCGCCGCCTCGGCCGCCCCTTCCTC
>JBOGXT010000237.1:0-16414 GCA_050694635.1 Thermoleophilaceae bacterium | reverse complement strand
GGCGGGGCCACGTGGCTCGCGGTCGCCACCGCCGAGGAGGCCCGCGGGCTGCGCGAGCAGGGACTCGACGCGCCCGTCCTGGTCATGGGCGCCGTAACACCCGAGGAGCTCGGCATCGCGATCGAGGCCGACGCCGACGTCGTCGCCTGGACCGACGAGGTCGCCGACGCCGCGCCGCGCGTGCACGTCAAGCTCGACACCGGCATGGGCCGGCTCGGCACGAAGGACCGCGAGCAGGCGCTGCGCCTGGCCTCGCGGCCGAACGTGGTGGGCCTCATGACGCACTTCGCCACCGCCGACGAGCCGGGCGACGACTTCTTCGCGGCGCAGCTGGACGCGTTCCAAGCCTTCGTGGATGCCGTGGGTCGCGACGACCTCGTCGTGCACGCCGCCAACAGCGCCGCCGCGCTGCGCGACCCGGCGTCGCACTTCGACATGGTCCGCTGCGGCATCGCCGTCTACGGCATGGACCCCTTCCACGACGACCCCGCCGCGCACGGCCTCGAGCCCGCGCTGTCGCTCCACTCCTGGGTCGCCGCCGTGCGCCGCTTCGAGCCGGGGGACTCGGCCGGCTACGGCCGGCGCTGGACCGCGGGCGAGCACTCCTGGGTGGCGACGGTGCCGATCGGCTACGGCGACGGCTGGCGGCGCGGGCTGACGAACGACCGCGACGTGCTGATCCGCGGCCGCCGGCGTCCCGTCGCGGGCACCGTCAGCATGGACAACGTGACCGTGGCGCTCGGGACCGACACGGACGTGCGGGTGGGGGACCCCGTGGTGCTGATCGGGCGCCAGGGCGACGAGCGGATCCTGGCCGAGGAGGTGGCGCGCCGGCTCGGGACGATCAACTACGAGGTCACCACCGGCCTCCTGCCGCGGGTGCGCCGCGAGCACGTGCGGTGAGCGAGACCTGGATCGTCGGCGGTGCGCTGCGCGACGAGCTGCTCGGGCGGCCGGTGCGCGACGTGGACGTCGCGGTGGCCGGCGACCCCGAGCCCGTGGCCCGCACGCTCGCGAACGAGGTCGGCGGCCCGGTGTTCCGGCTCTCGGAGGCCTTCGGGGCATGGCGGGTGATCGACCGGCGCGGCGGCCGGGTGTGGGACTTCGCGCCGCTGCAGGGGGAGACGATCGAGGAGGATCTTGGCAGGCGGGACTTCACCGTGAACGCGATGGCGCGGCCCGTCGAGCGCCTCGAGCTGGCGGCGGGCGAGCTGGTCGACCCGCTCGGCGGCCGCGCGGACCTCGCGGCCCGCGTCCTTCGCGTCCTCGGCCCGGAGGCATACGAGCGCGACCCGCTGCGGCCGCTGCGGCTGGCCCGCTTCGCCGCCGAGCTCGGCTTCGCGCCGGACCCGGAGACCGAGCGACTCACGGCCGCTGCGGCGCCGCGCGTGGCCGAGGCCGCCGGCGAGCGGGTGTTCGGCGAGCTGCGCCGCCTCGTGATAGCCGACGGGGCGCTAGGCGGTCTCGAGCTGGCCGACCGGCTCGGCCTGCTGCGGCCTGTCCTGCCCGAGGTGGCCGAGCTGCACGACGTCGAGCAGTCGCAGTACCACCACCTGGACGTGTACGACCACACCCTGGAGGTGCTCGCGCGCGCGATCGAGCTCGAGGGGCGCCTCGAGGAGCTCTTCGGACCCGACGCCGGGCGCCTGCGGGGGATCCTCGACGAGCAGCTCGCCGACGAGCTCACGCGCGCCCAGGCGCTGCGCTTCGGCGCCCTCCTCCACGACGTCGGCAAGCCGGCCACGCGCGACGTGCGCCCGGATGGCCGCGTGACCTTCATGGGCCACGACCGGCTCGGCGAGCGGATGGTGCGCGCGGTCTGCCGCCGGCTCCGCACGAGCGAGCGGCTGGCTCGCTTCATCGAGGGCCTCACGCGCCACCACCTGGTGCTCGGCTTTCTCGTCCACGAGCGCCCGCTCGACCGGCGCCGCATCTACGCGTACCTGGCGCGGACCAGCCCGGTCGAGGTGGAGGTCACGCTGCTCTCCTGCGCCGACCGGCTCGCCACCCGCGGCCGTCGCGCCGACGAGGCCACGAGGGCCCACCTGGAGCTCGCCCGCGAGTTGATGCACGCCGCGCTGGACTGGCGCGAGCACGGCCCCCCGGCCGTGCCGATCCGAGGCGACGAGCTGGCCCGGGAGCTGGGCATCGAGCCGGGCCCGGAGCTTGGCCGGCTGCTGGCCGAGCTGACCGAGGCGGCCTACGCCGGCGAGGTCACCACCCGCGACGAGGCGGTCGCCGTGGCGCGTAGGCTGAGCGCATGATCGTCGACTGCGCCGTCTACCAGAATGGGCGCCGCCTCGACGGATCGCCGCCGGTTCACGAGGCGATGGAGGCCTGCCGCAGGGAGAACGCCTTCACGTGGATCGGGCTCTACGAGCCCACCGAGGGCGAGTTCGACTCGATCCGGCGCGAGTTCAACCTCCACGAGCTGGCTGTGGAGGACGCCATCCACGCCCACCAGCGCCCCAAGCTCGAGGTGTACGGCGAGATGGTCTTCATCGTCCTGAAGACCGCCCGCTACGTCGACCCGGAGGAGGTCGTGCGGCTGGGCGAGATCCTGATCTTCCTCGGCCGCGGCTACATCATCACGGTGCGGCATGGCGAGGCGAGCGAGCTGGGCGAGGTGCGGCGGCGCCTCGAGCACGATCCGAGCTGCTCGCCCACGGTCCGGGCGCGGTGCTGCACGCGATCGTCGACAGGGTGGTGGACGACTACGGCCCCGCCATCACCGGGCTGGGCGAGGACATCGACCAGATCGAGAACCAGGTGTTCTCAGGCGAGCGCGGCAACCCGGCCGAGCGCATCTACAAGCTCAAGCGGGAGGTGCTCGAGTTCAGCCACGCGGCCGGGCCGCTGGTCGACCCCGTGGACCGCCTCGCCAAGGGGCACTACGAGGTGATCCACCCGAAGGTGCGCACCTACTTCCGCGACGTGAACGACCACCTGGTGCGCGCCCACGAGCAGCTCGAGAACTTCCGCGACCTGCTCACCAGCATCCTCGCGGCCAACCTGGCCCAGGTCACGGTGCGCCAGAACGAGGACGTACGCCGGATCTCCGCGATCGTGGCGATCGTCGCGGTGCCCACGATGATCGCCGGCATCTACGGGATGAACTTCGAGCACATGCCGGAGCTCGGCTGGACTTTCGGCTACCCGCTCGTGCTCGCCGTGATGGCGGCGATCTGCTTCACGCTGTACCGCTACTTCAAGCGCGTCGGCTGGCTGTAGTCACGCCATCGTCAGGCCGCCGCTGACCGAGAGCGTCTGGCCCGTGATGAAGCCCGCGCGGTCGGAGGCGAAGAAGGCGACCGCGGCGGCGACGTCCTCCGGCTCGCCGAGCCGCCGCATCGGGACGGCGCGGACGAGGGCGTCGACGAGCTTCCCGGGAAGCACCGCACGGGTCGTATGCAGGCAGCCCTTGAAGTTGATCGCGATCACGCGCTCCCAGAATTCCTCGTCCGCCTCGACGAAGGGCTTCAGCTCATCCCAGCCCGCGTTGTTGACGAGGATCTCCACCGGTCCGAGCTCGCGGCTTGCGTCCGCGATCGCTTCCGCCACCGTCCCGCCGTCGGTGACGTCGACCACGAACGGCGCGGCCCGGCCGCCCCCAGCGGCGACGCTCCGCGTTTTCACGCGCGGCTCCCGTGCGGAGGTCCGCGACGGCGACGGAGTGCCCGTCGGCCGCGAGCCCCTCGACCTGACGTCAGTCGCTTCGCAGCAGACCCGAGGCCGCCGCCCGGAGCTGATCCCGCGTGAGCGAGATGTTCTCGGACGCGGCGGTCGCGCACAGCAGACGCAGCGTCCGCCTGAGATCGTCACGCCGGAGCTCCTCCGGAAACTCCTCGAGGAACGCGATCGTACGAGGATGCGCGAGACCGCCGAGCCGCTCGCGAACGTGTGCTCGGAGAGCCCAGGCGAGCTGATCGCCTGCCGGCGTTCCGTCGCGCACGGCGACGCAGGCAGCGAGGGCTTCGCCGGCGCGCGGGTCAGGAAACGCCACGACCTCCGCGGCCCGGACGAACGGGTGCTCGAGCAGCGTCTCGGTGATCTCGGTCAGGGACACCAGCTGTCCCGATACGCTCACCACCGGATCGATGCGGCCGAGCACCGTGAGCGAGCCGTCCGGTCCCCGCACGGCGCGGTCCCCCGTGGCGTAGACGCCCGGGTGTCCCGCCCAGTAACGTCGAGCGGCGCCGCCGTCGTCACCCCAGATCCGCAGGAAGGTGCCGGGCCAGGGGTGGCGAAGGACGAGCTCTCCCTCGCTGCCGGGCGCGACGGAGCGCCCGTCCGCGTCGACGACGTCCGCGCCGGGATCGGGAAGCCCGTTCCGTCCGGGTGGCGTGTCCAGCAGCAGCACGAGTCCGCCCAGCTCCGTCTGGCCCCAGCCGTCGGCGACGATCGCGGAACCGCCCACCTCGGTCGCGAGCCAGTCGCGCAGCGGGCGCTCGATCCGCTCGCCGGCGGTCACGATCCGCTTGAGCGAGCCCAGATCGTGCGCCCAAAGCCGGCTGTCCGACCAGCGCCGGAGGTTGCGGACGACCGAGGGCGTGGTCACGATCGTGTTGACCCGGTAACGCTCGACGATCTCCCAAGCACGCTCGTGAGTGGGCGTGTCCAGCATGCCCTCGTAGATGACGCTGGTGGCGCTGCACGCGAGCGGTCCGTACACCGCGTGGATCTGGGTGGCGGGCCAGGCGATGTCGGCGGGCATCCAGAACACGTCGTCGCTTCCATCCACGAGGCCGTCGGCGTGGATCGTCACGGCGTGGGTGAGCAGGCCTCCCGTCCCGTGGACGATGCCGGTCGGGCGCCCCCGGCGGTTCGCGATGTAGCCCGCGAGCAGGGGATGATCCGAGGCCACCGGCACCGCGGGCACCGGGGTGGCCTCGGGGCGGGCCCGAGCAGCCTCGATGAGCTCGTCGTACCAGAGGTCCCCCTCGTACCAGCCCACGTCGACGCCCGTGCGGCGAACGACCACGGTGTGCTCGACGCCGGTCGCGGCGGCCATCGCCTCGTCCGCGCGCGCCTTGAGCGGCAGGATGACGCCGTGTCTCCATGAGCCGTCCTGCGTGAGCAGCAGCTTCGGGTCGAAGTCGACGAGCCGGTCGGTGAGCGCATCCGCCGGCAGCGCGGCCGCCATGACGGCGTGGACGGCTCCGAGGCGGGCGCATGCCAGCATCGCGACCACCGTCTCGGGAAGCAGTCCCAGGTGCAGCGCGACGCGGTCACCCGCGCCTACTCCCAGCCCGGTGAGCGCCGTCGCGAAGGCGCACACGTCGGCGTGCAGCTCGCTGTAGGTGATCGCGCGGCGGTCCCCCGGCTCGCCTTCCCAGTGGAACGCCACCCGGTCGGCGCCCGCGCCGAGATGCCGATCGAGGCAGTTCACGCAGACGTTGAGCGTGGCGCCCGGGAACCAGCTGCCACCGTGGGGGCCGGCTTCGTGCGTGCGGTCCGCCCGGCGCTCCCAGCTCACGCGGTCCGCGGCGGCCCGCCAGGCTGCGATGGCGTCGCTCGACTCAGTCATGGGCGAGGGCGCGCGAGACGGTGGCGGCGGCCCGCGCCAGCTGTGGCACGATCTGCTCGACGACCGCCTCCTGCGAGTGGCGCTCGAGGCTCCCCGTCGCCGCGATCGCGGCCACCGTCTTGCCGCCGACTGAGGTGACGGGCACCGCCGCCTCCCAGCGGTCGGGCGGGTCGACCGTCACGAGGTGGGGGGCAGCCGCCCAGCTCGCCCGGTCACCGGGGGTGAGCCGGCCGTCGGCGGAGCCGTGTTCGACGGCCTCGCTCCAGACGGTGTCGCTGGCGCGGGCGGCGAGCAGACGTCCCGGGGCCGTGGTCAGCGCGGGACGGATGCGCCCTGACTCGCGGAAGATGTCGCCGACGTGCTCGCCCTCGATCCGGTCGACGTAGACGGTCGAGCCGCGCATCAGGAGCGCGGCCAGGATCGTCTCCTTCGTGGTGTTCCGCAGCTCGACCAGGTACGGCGCCATCGTCCTCACCACCGCCAGCCGCGCGAGATAGCGCTCGGAGAGCCGCACCAGCTCGGGGCCGAGGCTATAGCGCTGGGAGTCGGGGTCCTGCTCCACGAGCCCGGGCGCTGCCAGCGAGCGGAGCACGCGGTGCGCGGTGGGGAGCGACAGCCCGGAGCGCTCGGCCAGGTCCGTGAGCTGCTGGTAGCGGGGGCCCTCGCTCAGGAGGTCCAGCAGGAGAACGGCGTTTCGTACGGTCCCGAGCGTGCCCGGGGGCGGTTGCCCGGCGCCGTCGCCGCGACTGGGTGACTGCCCCGTCGCCACGAGCCGAGTCTACTCGCAAGCCGCCTCCACATGCAAGCATTGACTTCCATATATCGGAATGCTATTTTGCCCCGACACGCGGGTCGCCCGGGGCGGCGGCCCGTGGCAGAGGAGGGAGCGTGTCGCGTGCTTATAAGCACGACCTGAACGGGAGCGACCTGGAGCGCGGGCAGGTCCAGCTCGAGGCGGACGCGGTCAGCCTGAGCTTCGGTGCGGTGAAGGCGCTCTCCGGCGTCAGCGTCACGGTCCGGCAAGGGGAGGTGCACGCGATCATCGGTCCCAACGGCGCCGGCAAGACGAGCCTGCTGAACTGCACCAGCGGCCTGTACCGACCGCAGCAGGGGTCGATCCGGCTCCGCAACGGAGAGGTGCGGGAGCTCACCCGAACGCGCCCCAGTCGGATCGCGGCGTGGGGAGTGGCCCGGACATTCCAGAACATCGAGCTGTTCCGGCACATGTCGGTACTCGACAACCTGCTGCTCGGCCGGCACGTCCACATGCGCCACAACCTGCTGAGCGCGCTCGTCTACCTGGGAGCGGGTAGACGCCAGGAGATCGAGCACCGAGAGCTGGTCGAGGAGGTGATCGACTTCCTCGAGCTCCAGGCGGTGCGCAAGCAGGAGGTCGGCCGCCTCGCCTACGGCCTGCAGAAGCGGGTCGAGTTGGGCCGGGCGCTCTGCATGCAACCCGCGATCCTGCTGCTCGACGAGCCGATGGCCGGAATGAACGCCGAGGAGCGGGAGTCGATGGCCCGCTACATACTCGACGTCAACGAGCTGGCCGGCGTGACGACGGTGCTGATCGAGCACGACATGGGCGTGGTCATGGACATCTCGAACCGGGTGACGGTGCTCGATTTCGGCAACGTCATCGCCGACGGCACGCCGGACGAGGTGGCCGACGATCCGCAGGTGGTGGAGGCCTACCTGGGCGAGCAATGACGGCGCCCGAGCTGACCTTTCCGCAGCTTCTCGACCGGCGCGCGGCCGCTAGCGGAGACGAGGTCGCGCTCCAGGAGAAGCGCTACGGGATCTGGCAACCGATCAGCTGGTCGGGCTACAGGCGGCGGGTCCGCCGCTTCGCGCACGGGCTGGCGTCGCTGGGCTTCGAGCGCGGAGAGGTCCTCGCGATACTCGGCGACAACCGTCCGGAGTGGCTGATCTCCGAGCTCGCCGCCCAATCGCTCGGTGGGATGTCGGTCGGTCTATACCCGGACGGGATCGTGGAGGAGGTCGAGCACGTGCTCACCCACGCCGGGGTGCGCGTGGTGGTCGCCGAGGACCAGGAACAGGTGGACAAGCTGCTCGCGCTGCGCGGCGGGGGACGTCTCGACACCGTCGAGTGGATCGTCTACTACGACCCCCACGGCCTCGAGCAGTACGACGACGAGGCCCTGATCGACTTCGCCGAGCTGGAGCGTCGTGGGGACGAGCTGGAGCGGGAGCGCCCCGGTTGGCTCGACGAGCAGGTCGAGCGGGGCGAGGCGGCGGACCGCGCGATCCTCTGCACCACCTCCGGGACGACCGCAAAGCCGAAGCTGGCCGTGCTCACGCACCGCAACCTGCTCTCGATGGGCGCGGGGCTGATTGAGGTCGATCCGATCGAGAGGCGCGACGAGTACGTGAGCTTCCTGCCGCTCGCCTGGATCGGCGAGCAGATGATCTCGGTGGCCTGCAGCCTGCAGTCCGGCTTCGCGCTCAGCTTTCCGGAGGACGCCTCGACCATGCAGAGCGACCTTCGGGAGATCGGACCGCGAGTGATGTTCAGCCCGCCGCGGATCTGGGAGAGCCTCGTCTCGTCGGTCCAGGTGCGGCTCGAGGACGCCGGTTGGCTGAAGCGCGCCGCGTTCCGCTGGGGCTTCAAGGTCGGCAGGCGGGTGGCCGAGGCCCGCCTGCGCGGCGAGCGACCAGGAGCTGCCCTCAGGCTGGCCCATCTGATCGCCGAGCCGGTCGCGCTGCGGCCGGTCCGCGAGCAGCTCGGCCTCGCACGGCTGCACCGCGCCTACACCGGCGGGGCGCCGCTGGGGCCAGACGTGTTCGGCTTCTTCCACGCGATCGGCGTGAATCTCAAGCAGATCTACGGGCAGACCGAGATCTGCGGGATCGCCGTCCTGCACAGAGACGGCGACGTCCGCTTCAACACCGTCGGCACGCCGCTACCGGACACTGAGCTCGAGATCGCCGACGACGGCGAGATTCGGCTGCGCTCTCCCGCCGTCTTCGCCGGTTACCACCGCAACGAGCGTGCCACCGAAGAGGCTCTGGACGGGGGCTGGCTGTGCACGGGCGATGCCGGCTACCTGGAGGAGGACGGCCACCTGGTGGTGATCGATCGGGCGAAGGACGTGATGAAGGCGCGCGACGGGACGCCGTTCAGCCCCGGCTTCGTGGAGAACAAGCTCAAGTTCAGCCCCTACGTGCAGGAGGCGGTCGTATTCGGGGGCGACCGGGACTACGTCACGGCGATGGTCTCGATCGACATGGCGAACGTCGGCACCTGGGCGGAGCGCAACCGCCTTTCCTACACGACCTACACCGACCTGGCCCAGAAGCAGCCGGTCTACGAGCTGATCGGCGAGGCGATCGCCCGGGCGAACGAAGACCTCCCGCAGAGCGTGCGCGTCAGCCGCTATGTGCTGCTGCACAAGGAGCTCGACGCCGACGACGAGGAGCTGACCCGCACCCGCAAGGTGCGACGAGGGACGATCAACGAGCGCTACGCCCGGATCATCGAGGCGCTCTACGACGAGGGGGCGGACTCGGTCGCCGTGAAGGCCACCGTGACCTACCAGGACGGAAGCCGAGTGGAGCGCGAGCTCGACCTGCGAATCCAGGCCATGAATGGCCTCGCGCTCTCGCGAGCGGACGTGCACGACGACGTCGGGATCGGCGTCTAGGGGTTCGAGCGGTGGAGCAGCTCGTCCAGCTCACGATCAACGGCCTCGCGGATGGCGCGATCCTGGCGCTCGCCGCGCTCGGCTTCGTACTGATCTACAAGGCGTCCGGCGTGATCAACTTCGCCCAGGGCTTCTTCCTGGCCGTGGGCGCGTACGTGCTGTGGACCGGGATGGTCGAGCTGGGGCTCCACTGGACGCTGGCCGTCCTGATGGCTCTCGCGGTCGCGGTGGCCCTGGGCGTCTCAGTCGAGCGGCTCGTGCTCCGGCCGCTCGTCGGCCAGCCGACGATCGCGGTCATCATGGTCACGATCGGGCTCGCCCAGGTCCTCGCGGCGCTCATCCAGCTCGTGTGGGGCACCGAGCCGCGGACCTTCCCGGACTTCATCCCCTCGGGCGGCGTCGAGGTGCTGGGCGCCCGCGTTGGCGAGGACCGCCTCTGGGCGCTCGGCCTGACGGCGCTGGCGCTGCTCGCGTTCGGGCTCTTCTTCAGCCGCTCGCGCCACGGAATCGCTATGCGCGCCGTGGCCGACGACCAGCAGGCGGCGATGGTCATGGGGATCAGCGTGCGGCACACCTTCGCGCTCGCCTGGGCGCTGGCCGGGGTCAGCGCGGTCGTCGGCGGCATGCTGGTGGCGAACCTCACGGGGGTCTCCCAGAACGTCGCCGGATTCGGCCTGCTTGTCTTCCCGGTGGTGATCCTGGGTGGGCTCGACTCGATCCCGGGCGCCGTCGTCGGTGGGGCGATCATCGGCCTGCTGACCGAGTACACGGGCGGCTACGTCGGCGGCGGGTTGCAGACCGTGATCCCCTATGTCGCGCTGGTGCTGGTGCTGCTGGTGAAGCCCTACGGGCTGTTCGGACAGGTGCGGATCGAGCGGGTGTAGAGCGATGGCGGCGACTGCCACGGGCGTGTACCAGCGGAGCTACGCCGGCGACCTCGCGCTGCGCCACACGCGGGCCGAGCACGTGCGCCTGGCGCTTGGCATCGCGCTGGTCATCGCAGCGCCATACCTGGTCAGCCCGACCTGGCTCACGGTGCTCGACCAGATCGGGATCGCCGTGATAGGGGCGATCGGCCTCAACCTGCTGGTCGGCAGCACCGGGCAGATCAGCCTCGGCCAGGGCGGCTTCCTTGCGGTCGGCGCGTATACGGCCGGGATCCTGACCGCCCGGGCCGACTTGCCCTTCCTGGTCGGGATCGTGGCGGCCGTCCTGCTCACCGCGTCGGTGGGCGCGCTGTTCGGGCTGCCGGCGCTCAGGCTGAAGGGCCTCTACCTGGCGATCGCGACGCTCGCGGCGCAGCAGGTGATCATCTGGGTGGTGACGCACTGGGACGCGGTCACGGGCGGCGTCGACGCGCTCGTGGTGCCCGCGCCCGCCCTGCTCGGCCTCGACGTCTCCGGCGACTTCAACTTCTACTGGGTGATCCTGGCGTTCGCGGCGCTCTCGACGATCGCCGCCACCAACCTGCTGCGGTCGGGGGTCGGACGGGCCTTCGTGGCGATCCGTGACCAGGACATCGCGGCCGAGGCGGCCGGCGTCAACCTCACGCGCTACAAGGTGCTGGCGTTCGCCGTCTCGTCGGGCTTCGTCGGGCTGGCGGGCGCGCTCACGGCCTACCACACGGGGATCGTCACCTGGGAGCGCTTCACGCTCGATGTCTCGATCCTCTACCTGGCGATGATCATCGTCGGCGGGCTGGGGCGCGTCTCGGGCGCGATCTACGGGGCCGCGTTCATGATCGCCATGCCCGCCTACCTCGAGCTCGAGCTGGCCTCCTTCGGCGGGCCGCTCGAGTTCATCGGGAGCGACCTGCCTGCCGTGCAGGAGCTGATCTTCGGGCTCACGATCGTGCTCTTCCTGGTCTTCGAGCCGCGCGGGATCGCACGCATCTGGGATCGGACGAAGGACTACTTCCGGCTGTGGCCATTCCGCACGTAAACGAGAGGGAGGAAAAGATGAGGGTTCAAGTCATCGGGGTCAGCGTTCTGCTGTGCCTCGCCACGCTCGCCATCGGCTGCGGTGGCGACGACGATGGGGGCGCCGGGGGCGAGGGGCCGATCAAGATCGGCGGCATCTTCGACCTGAGCGGCCCGACCTCCGACGTCGGGGTCGCCTACGCGGATGGGGTCAAGGACCGCGTCGACCAGGCCAACGACGAGGGCGGCATCGAAGGGAGGAAGATCGAGCTGATCTCGGACGACTACGCCTACGAGGTCCCGCAGGCCGAGCAGCTCTACAGCCGGCTCAAGTCCGAGCAGGTGATCGCGATCCAGGGCTGGGGCACCGGCGACACGGAGGCGCTCAGCCCGCGAATCACGCAGGACAAGGTCCCCTACTTCTCCGCCTCCTACTCGGAGAATGTCGCCGACCCGGCCGAGACGCCGTTCAACTTCGTCCCCGGCATGACCTACTCCGACCAGATGCGGGCCGTGCTCGACTACATCGCCGAGGAGGCCGGTGGGCCCACCGAGGTGGCGGTGTTCCACAACGACAGCCCGTTCGGCGAGTCGCCGCTGGAGGACGGTCGCTCGCACATCGAGGAGCAGGGCTACGAGATCGGCTACGAAACCTACGCCATGCCCGCCGAGGCGACCGACTACGCCAGCGAGCTTTCGAGGGCGAAGGGCCAGGGCGCAGAGTGGATCGTGATCCAGAACGTGGCGACCCCGTCCGCGCAGCTCGCCAAGGACGTGCAACGGCAGGGCCTCGACGCGCGGATCGTCTGCCTCGTCTATTGCAGCGACGAGGTCTACACGAAGCTCGCCGGCGAGGCGGCCGCGGGCACGATCGGGATCTTCCCGTTCGCCCCGGTCTCGGACGACGTGCAGGGGCTCGAGCCCGCGGCCGACGCGATCGGCGGTCAGCCTGCTCTCGCCGAGACGCACGTGCACTACGTCCAGGGCTACTACACGATGGACTCGATGCTGGCGGGGATCACGTCGGTGCTCGAGTCCGGCGAGGAGCTGACCGGCGAGAGCCTGAAGGCGGCGTTGGAGGAGATGGAGCCGCTCGACACGGGCGAGGTGACGGCTCCGCTCGACTGGACCTCCGAGCGCCACGCCGGTCTCGACAGCGCCCGGCTGTACGAGTTCAAGGGGGGTGAGTGGACCCGGCTGACGGATGACTTCGTGAGTCCCGCCGGTTCGTAGGGCGGCGGGGGGAGCCGTCCAGGGGCGGCTCCCCCGCCGTTTCTCGCCGACGGAGGAGGAAGGCCATGCTGCAAGTGGAGAACATCGAGGTCGTCTACGACGAGGTGATCCTGGTGCTGCGGGGCCTGTCGCTGAACGTCGCGGAGGGCACGGTCGTCGCTCTGCTCGGCTCGAACGGCGCCGGCAAGTCCACGACGCTCAAGGCGATCTCGGGTCTGCTGCCCTCCGAGGACGGCGAGATCACCGACGGTCGGATCGTCTACCGCGACACCCCGATCACGCACCGCGACGCGGCGGAGATCGTCCGCCGGGGCATCTCCCAGGTGATGGAGGGCCGCCGGATCTTCGAGCACCTGACGGCCGAGGAGAACCTGCGTGCCGGTGGCTACACGCGAAACGGGGGTGTCGCCGAGGGGCTCGAACAGGTCTACGAGTACTTCCCCGCGCTCCGAGATCGCCGGCGGCAGACCGCCGGCTATCTCTCGGGCGGCGAGCAGCAGATGCTGGCCATCGGGCGCGCCCTGATGACCGAGCCGGAGCTGATGATGCTGGACGAGCCCTCGCTCGGGCTCGCCCCGCGCCTGGTCAGCGAGATCTTCGAGATCGTGCGCCGGCTGAACCAGGAGCTCGGCACGACGATCTTGCTGGTCGAGCAGAACGCCCGCCTGGCGCTGGAGGTAGCCGACTACGGCTACATCATGGAGAACGGGCGGATCGTGCTCGACGGACCGGCCGGCGAGCTCGCCCAGAACCCCGACGTGCAGGAGTTCTACCTCGGCATGACCGAGTCGGGCGAGCGCCGAAGCTACCGCGACGTGAAGCACTACAGGCGCAGGAAGCGATGGCTGTGAGCGCTCTGGTCGAGAGCTACGCGCAGAGCTTCGACGAGCGCGTGGGGAGCGTGCTCGGTGACGCCACCCGGCAGGTGGAGACGCTCGGCGCGCGGCTTCGGTCGGCAGGGCTCGCGCCCGGCGAGCTGCGCGACGTGGCCTCGCTAGACCGGGTGCCGGTGCTCGGCAAGGACGAGCTGATCGACCTTCAGACGACGACCCCGCCCTTCGGCGGGCTGCTGGCTTCGGAGGCGGCCCCGCGACGGGTGTTCCAGTCCCCCGGACCCATCTACGAACCGGACCTCGGGGGTGCCGACCCGTGGGGATGGGCCCCGGCGCTGCGCGCGGCCGGCTTCGGCCCCGACGACCGGGTGCTGAACGCCTTCGGCTATCACCTGACGCCTGCGGGTGTGATGTTCGAGGAGGCGGCCCTCGCCGTCGGAAGCACGGTGGTCCCGGGCGGTGTGGGGAGCATGGACCTGCAGGCGCGCGCCTGCCGCGACCTTGGGATCACCGCCTACGCAGGCCTGCCGAGCTACCTCAAGGCGCTGCTGGACAGGGCCGAGGAGCTCGGGCTCGAGCCGCGCTCCTGGCCGCTCGAGCGGGCGTTCGTCTCGGCCGAGCCGCTCCCGGCGTCCCTGCGCTCGTGGCTCGAGGAACGGATCCCGGTGGTCCGGCAGGGCTACGGCACGGCCGAGACCGGCAACCTCGGCTACGAGTGTGAGGCACGTGAGGGACTGCACCTGCCGGAGGACCGCCTCGTCCAGGTCTGCGACCTGGAGACAGGGAAAGCGCTCTGGGACGAGCGCGAGGGGGAGGTCGTCGTGACGCTGCTCTCCCCCGACTACCCACTCGTGCGCTTCGGGACCGGTGACCTCTCCGCCTTCCTGACCGAGCCGTGCAATTGCGGGATCTCGACGCCGCGGATCGCCGGTTGGCTTGGCCGCGTCGGCGAGGCGGTGAAGGTCCGCGGCATGTTCCTGCACCCGCGCCAGGCGCGAGCGGCACTGGACGGCGTCGGCGGAGTGGAGCGCTTTCGCCTGGTCGTAGAGCGGATCGAGCACCGCGACCTGCTGCGCTGCGAGGTGATGCCCCGCGAGGGGGCGCACGCTGACCGGCTTCCAGGCGCTGTCAAGGAGCGGATCCGCTCGGGTCTGCGCTTCGACGCCGAGGTCGTGCTCGTCGAGCGGCTCGAGCCCGACTCGCCCGTGATCGTCGACGTGCGCAGCTGGGACTGACGCGGGTCGCGATAGGCTGACCGGTCCCGTGACCGACGACTGCATCTTCTGCGCGATCGTCGCCGGCGAGCAGCCTGCGCACGTGGTGGACGAGGACGAGCACACGATCGCGTTCCTCGACATCCTGCCTTGGACGCGAGGGCACACGCTGGTCGTCCCTCGGCGTCACTCGCGCAACCTCTACGAGATCGACGACGACGACTTGCGCGTCGCGACCCTCGCCGCCAAGCGCCTCGCCGGACGGATGCGCGAGCGCCTCGAGTGTGACGGCATCAACCTCCTGAACAGCTCCGAGCCGGCCGCCAACCAGGAGGTCTTCCACTTCCATGTCCACGTCCTGCCACGCTGGAGCGGGGATGGCCTGCGGCTCCCACCGCGGCCGGAGCCGCCGGCACAGGAGGAGCTCGAGCGAATCGCAGCGCGCCTGCGTGGCTGAGCGCGCTTCCCCCAGCAACTGCTGGTAGCGTCTGCGCTGTTGGGCCGGCAAGGCCGGCGTAGTCAGCCACATGCAGGTGCATCGGGACTCGCAGGACCGGGCACACGCAGGAAGGGGCAGTTCACGTGCCTACCGGAACCGTCAAATGGTTCAACGACGAGAAGGGCTACGGATTCATCACTCCCGATGATGGTGACCGCGACCTGTTCGTCCACTACACCGGCATCGACGGACAGGGGTTCAAGTCGCTGGCGGAGAACTCCAAGGTCGAGTACGAGGAGGAGTCGGGCGACAAGGGACCGAAGGCGGTGAACGTTCGCCTCATCTGAGGCGCCCCCGCCCGTGCCCAAGGAAGAGAAGATCGAGATGGAGGGCGAGATCGTCGAGGCCCTCCCGAACACGATGTTCAAGGTCCAGCTCGACAACGGGCACGAGGTCCTCGGACACATCTCCGGCAAGATGCGGCGCCACTACATCCGCATCTTGCCGGGTGACCGAGTCAAGATCGAGCTGTCGCCCTACGACCTCGACAGGGGTCGGATCACCTACCGTTACAAGTGAGCAATCCGCGCGCACTCGGCCAGCCGAGTGCTTGCGGCACCGCAGGAAGGCGCAACTCGGCCGCGAACCGAGTGTTGGAAATCCGGTCATGAAGCGAACCCTGCTGCTGATCCCTGTCCTGGTTGCCGCGCTTGCGCTTCCGGCGCCGGCCTCGGCGCGCATCATCGAGCTCGGCTCGGTGGCGGAGGCGGCCGACCCGAGCTGCCCGGGCGACCCGTGCGAGGCGGCCGTCCGCGTCACGGCCCTGCAGGGCCGTGCGGCCGGTGGCCCCAAGAACCCGTACTACATCCGGCGAAACGGGTACATCGTGGCCTTCACGGTCAAGCTCGCCGAGCCGACCGCCGAGCAGGTCGCCTTCTTCAACGACAACTTCGGCTCGCCCGGCCAGGTGCGGCTGTCCGTGCTGCGCCGCGGCGACACGCGCAGGACGCGTCTCAACTACCGGTTGGTGAGCCAGACCCCGCTGTTCGAGGTGGACCGCTACTTCGGCTCGAGCCCGACCTTCGTGCTGCCGGAGCCGCTCCGCGTCAGGAAGACCAACTGGATCGCGATCACGGTGCCGACCTGGGCGCCGATCTTCGCCAACAACCTGGGCCGCTCGGACTGGTGGCGCTCCTCGCGCGCCAAGAAGAGCTGCGACCCGCCGCGCAGCCTGCGCCAGTTCGCCCTGTCGGACGTGCGCGAGGTGAACGTGTTCGGCTGCACCTACAGCGGCGCGCGGCTGCTGTACACGGCCACATACGTGCCGGACCCGAAGCCGACGAGCGACGACGAGGGTCAGTAGCGCCCTGCCTCTTCCCGGGGCCCCCAGACCGCGCTAGCATCGACCTCGTGACCACCGAGGGGTGGATCTTCATGGTCGGCTTCAGGGTCTTCGACGTCGGGTTGCTGATCGTGTGGCTGATCTGGTTCTTCCGGCTGCGCGACGACGACGACGACTCCAAGGGAGACGACGGCGGCGGGGGCGAGGGCCCCGATCCGCGTCCCGGCAAGGACGGCCCGGGC
>JBOGXT010000236.1:0-1985 GCA_050694635.1 Thermoleophilaceae bacterium | reverse complement strand
GGCAAGGTCGGTGTCTACGACCCCCGCCGGCGCAACTGGCGCGATTGGCGGCTGCCCGGAACGAACCCGCAGGCGTATGCGGTCTTCGTCGACGAGCGCGACGTGGTCTGGCTGACCGACTTCGGCTCGAACGCACTCGTTCGCTTCGACCCGCGCACGAGCCGGTTCACGACCATCCGGCTGCCGAGCGCGGGCGCCTCGGTTCGCCAGCTGCTCGGCCGGCGCGGCGAGGTCTGGGGTGCCGAGTCGGGCACCGACAAGCTCGTCGTCGTCCGCACGAGCATGCGCTAGTGCGGCCTTTCCAAAGGTTTCACCCGAAACCAGGCGGGTCCTGGCGGCCGCGCGTCGAATCGGGACGCATGCGACCTGAGGAGGTGTCGATGCGTCCCGCGGAGGTGTTCGTGCGCGAATTGGCCCCGCTCGAGGGGCAGCGGCTGAAGCGGCTCTCGAAGCAGTCGAAGCTCGCGTCGACGAGGCAGCGGGCGCTGATCCTGCTGGCTTCGAACACGCTGATGAGCGCGCCCGAGATCGCGCGCATGCTGCTCACGGATGAGTCGCACGTGCGCAAGGTGATCCACGACTTCAACCGGCACGGGTTCGAGTCCTTGCGCCCTCGTTTCGGGGGCGGGCGACCCCGCCGGATCTCGATTGACGACGAGCAGCGGATCGTCGCGGTCGCCGGCGCCCGTCCCTCGACGCTCGGGGTGCCATGCACACGCTGGAGCCTGGCCAAGCTGTCGGTGTACTTGCGCGGCCAGGGGATCGTGGTCTCGCCGGCGCACCTGAGCCGGATCCTCGCCCGCAACGCGATCTCGCTGCAGCGCACGCGCAGCTGGAAGCAGAGCCCCGACCCCGAGTACGCCGAGAAGGCGGCCCGGATCCTCGCCCTCTACCGCGAGCAGCCCAGAAACGGCGTGGTGATCAGCTTCGACGAGAAGGGCCCGGAGAGCCTCCGCCCCACGCACGGCCGCGGCTGGGCCAGGCGCGGCCGCCCCGAGCGCCACCGGGCGACCTACAACCGCCGCCACGGGATCCGCTACCTGGTCGGCGCGCTCAACGTCCACGCCGACTACCTGCGGATCAGGGCGCGGCCGCGCCGGGACGGCGCCTCCACGCTCGCGTTCATGCAGCAGATCCGGCTCGCCTATCCCAGGCGCATCCGCATCTACTGGATCCAGGACGGGCTCTCCAGCCACTGGACGCCGGCGATCCGCGCCTACGCGGCCCGCAACAACATCGAACTCGTTCCCACGCCGACCTACGCCAGCTACCTGAATCGGATCGAAGCCACCTTCGGTGCGCTCGACGAGTTCGTCTGCAAGAACGCCGACTACCTCGACTGGGACGCCTTCGGCCACGCGCTCGCCGAGCACGTCCGCTACCGCAACAGCCCCGCCGAGCGAGAGCGCCGCAAGCTCGAGGCGACGAAACGGCGCAAGCGCCGAGCCGCCAAGACCCCGAAAGACCTCACGCTCGCCGCCTAACCGATGACCACGTTTCCAGTGCAACGTTACGAGAGGCCGCACTAGACGCCGACGCTGTGCTTGTGGGACGTGACCGGCCGCGCCTCGCCGCTGCGCGGGAAGCGCTGCGCGAAGTCGTCGGCGATCTCGTCCATCGTCGACCAGCGGACCCCCTCGTGCTGCGAGATGTGGTCGATCAGCCGCTCCAGCATCAGCAGCACCTGCGGCCGGCCGGCGACGTCCGGATGCACCGTCATCGCGAAGACCGCGTAGTCCTCCTCGCGGTAGACGTAGTCGAACTGGTCGCGCCAGAGCTCCTCGAGGTGCCGCGGGTTGACGAACCCGTGGCTATTCGGCGCGCCCTTGATGAACATCATCGGCGGCAGATCGTCGAGGTGCCAGCTCGCCGGGACCTCGATCAGGTCGGTCTCCTCGCCGCGGACGAGCGGCTTCATCCACTCCTCGGGCTGCTTCGAGTAGTCGATCTTCGTCCACGAGTCGCCGACCCGGACGTAGTACGGG
>JBOGXT010000235.1:0-9911 GCA_050694635.1 Thermoleophilaceae bacterium | reverse complement strand
AGCCGATGAGGCGTCGCCACCGGACGCGTGGCGCCCTGTCCGGGCCCGTCGCGACGACCGCGCGCCCCAAGCCCTCACCACCGCGCGCACCGACGGGCCATGAGCAGGCCAAACTCTCGGCCGGCCGCCGTGGGGCTCACAACCACGCGGCCCGCGGTCGGGGGCTCGACATCGCGCGCCGCCGGCGCCGTCTTCCGCTGATCGACCGCTAGAGAGGAGGGCAGGCGTGCCAGAACGCTACGACGCCATCGTGATCGGAGCCGGCCCGGCCGGGGAGGTGGCCGCCTCGCGGCTGCCGAAGCTGGGGTTGCGCACCGCGCTCGTCGAGCGCGAGCTGGTCGGCGGCGAGTGCGCCTACTGGGCCTGCATCCCGTCGAAGACGCTGCTGCGCCCGCCCGAGGTTCGCTTCGAGGCGCAGCGCACCGCCGGCACCGCCGCCCCCGAGCAGTCCTGGAGCGAGGTGGCCGAGTACCGCGACTACATGATCCGCCACCTCGACGACCGCGACCAGGTCGCTGGCTACGAGCGCGACGGCGTCAGGGTCTACAAGTCCGAGGCGCGCTTCCCCGGCCCTCGCCGCGTGGAGGTGGGCGGAGCCCAGCTCGAGAGCGAGCGGATCATTGTTGCCACCGGCAGCGATCCGGCCGTGCCGGACATCCCCGGGCTGCGCGAGGCCGGCTACTGGACCAACCGCGAAGCGACCAACCTGCACGAGATCCCGGCGAGCGTGGTCGTCCTCGGCGGCGGGCCGGTCGGCATCGAGCTCGGCCAGTTCCTGCGCCGCTTCGGCGCCGAGGTGACGCTCGTGCAGCGGCCGGATCGCCTGCTCCCACGCGAGGATCCCGCTGTGGGGGAGCTGATCGGAGAGTGGCTGCGCGAGGACGGGATCGACGTGCGGCTCGGCTCCCGGGCCATTGAGGTCGAGCGGCAGGGCGCGCGGCGGGTGGTCAGGCTCGCCGACGGCAGCGTGGCGGCGGCAGACGAGCTGCTCGTGGCGACGGGCCGCAGGCCCCGCGTGGACGGGCTCGACGCGCTCGGCATCCAAGTCGGCGTCAGGGGCGTTGCCATCGACGGGCGCTGCCGGGCCGCCGACGGGGTCTGGGCGATCGGCGATGTGACCGGCGTCATGCCCTTCACGCACGTCGGCATGTACCAGGCTCGCGTCGTGGTCGACGACATCGCCGGCAGGTCGTGCGCGGCCGACTACGGCGCCATCCCGCGCGTCGTCTTCTCCGACCCGGAGATCGCCGCCGTCGGCCTGACCGAGCAGCGGGCACGCGAGCAGGGGATAGAGGTCGCCACCGCCCGCGTGAGCCTCCCCGACGCGATCGCCCGCCCCTGGACCTACGAGAAGGACCCACGCGGCGAGCTCGGCCTCGTCGCCGACACCCAGCGCGGGCGTCTCGTCGGAGCCTGGGCGGTGGCACCGCTGGCCGGCGAGTGGATCCACTACGCCGCGCTCGCGATCAAGACCGGGACCTCGCTCGACGTGCTGCGCGACACGGTCGCTCAATTCCCCACCTTCAGCGAGGCATTCCTCAAGGGGCTTGAAGCCATCGACGCCTGACCCGCGCGATTGCGCGGCCGCCCGCTTGCACCCGAGCAACTCCCGGCGTACGGTCGGGTTGCACGACGGGGCGCCAACCAGAGAGGGGGTTTCAATGCCCGGTGAGGTGAAGAGCTTCGAGTCGCCCGACGAGACGCGGCCGTTCGAGGGGAAAGGCAGGGCCGATGTTCTACAGATTGGTGGCCAGACAGTCGGTCGCGGCGTCTTCGAGCCCGGCTGGAAGTGGTCTGAGAACGTCAAGCCGATCGCGGGTACGGGTTCGTGCCAGGTGTCGCATCTGGGCTACTGCCTGTCCGGCCGGATGAAGGTCTACATGGACGACGGCTCCGAGATGGAGGTCGGTCCCGGCGAGGTCGCCGCGATCCCACCCGGGCACGACGCCGAGGTCGTGGGGGACGAGGACTGCGTATTCGTCGACTTCGGCGAGTTCGGCGACTACGCGAAGAGGAAGTAGGCGCCGGGGCGCTCGATCGCTGACGCCCGCGGCCGGCCCTGCCTCGCTTCGCTGCGGTTTCCGCTCCGGTGACTCGGAGAGTCACTTGGTGAACCGTTCGCGCCCGCGACCGGTCGGAGATCAGAGCGAACCAGGGGAGGCAGCGATGGCAAGGGCAGCCAGCATCGTCTTCGCGGACACCGACACGCGCGAGGGGCTCGGGCGGGTGGTCAACGCGCTGACGACGGCGAAGGAGTTCAAGGAGGCCGGCGACGAGGCGGTCGTGATCTTCGATGGGGCCGGCACCAAGTGGGTCGCCGAGCTGTCGCGCGGGGACCACAAGTACCACGGCCTGTTCGAGGACGTCCGGGACGTGGTCGGCGGCGCCTGCTCGTACTGCGCCGGCGCCTACGGCGTCAAGGAGCAGGTCGAGCAGACCGGCGTGCGCCTGCTCGAGGAATACGAGGGCCACCCGAGCCTGCGCAGCCTCATAGGCGATGGCTACGCGGTCGTCACGTTCTAGGCGCGTCCGCTCACAGATCACACGGTCGGGGCGAACCTCCGCGGCGTGGGCCGGTCTCACTAGCGATGCCCCGAACGAAAGGAAGGCGCGCCATGGGCGCACCGCACACGACCGGCAGGACGCGAGACGAGACGGCGGGCCGGGTGCTCCCGGCGGGTCGCTGGCGGGTCCTCCCGGATCGCTCGAGGATCGGCTTCCGGGTGAAGAAGATGGGCCTCTACTACGTCAAGGGCCGCTTCCGCCGCGTGGAGGGGACGCTGGACCCGGCCGGTCGCGGCGACGTGGTGATCGACGCCGGCAGCATCTCGACGCGCATCCCGCCGCGCGACTGGCACCTGCGCAGCGCGGACTTCCTCGACGTGAGGCGCCATCCCGAGATTCGCGCAAGCGTCGCTTGCCGCACGCTCCGGCCTGGGCGCTACGCGGCCTGCGCCGGCGCCACGCGGGTGGCGCTGCGCTCGTAGGCGTCGAGGATGGCCTCGAGCTCACCGCGGGCGCGCCGGCCCATCAGACGCAGCACGGTGCGCCCGAGCGGGCCGAAGCGAGGTACCGCGTCGAACGCGAGGGTCACCCGGCTGCCACCGGCGGTGGGCTCCACCGACCAGGTTCCGGAGAACGAGCGCAGCAGCTGGCGCAGCGGCGCGGGATAACTGGCGGTGTCGACCTCCATGCGGTAGCGCCGGCCCTCCTCCCACAGGGTGCAGCGCTCCTCCCAGCTCTGGCCGCGGGCGTTGTGGCAGCGGCGGCGGAGCCGTTCGCCGCTGCCGCTGACCTCGACTCGCGACAGGCTGGAGGCCACCTGCGCGTAGGCGGGCACGTCGGCCACCGCTTCCCACGCCGCGCTCGCCGGGGCCGCGATCGTTCGCTCGGCCGAGATCGTCACCTGCTTCATCGGTCCTCCTTGGGCCAGGGCCGCCCGCGTGCGGGCGGCTCGCTCGATTCAGAAAGTGAACTGTATAGTTCACAACCTATCATGGCGAGGCCGTACTCCCAGTACTGTGCGATGGCACGAGCGCTGGACGTGGTGGGCGACCGCTGGACACTGCTGGTGGTACGGGAGCTGCTGACGGGCCCGAAGCGCCACGTGGACCTGCTCGGCGGGCTTCCGGGCGTGCCACGCAAGCTGCTGGGGGACCGCCTGCGGGCGCTCGCCGAGGCCGGCTTGCTCGCACGGCGCGAGCTCCCACCGCCGGCCCCGGCCACGGTCTACGAGCTCACCGACCGCGGGCGCGCGCTCGAGCCTGTGCTCGTTGCGCTCGGCGAGTGGGGCGAGCCACTGCTCGGCGCCCCGCAGCCGGACGATGACTTCCGCCTGCGCTGGATCGCGCTCGGGCTGCGGCACCGCTTCAACCCGGAGGCCGGCGTCGGCCTCGCCCTGGTCTACGAGTTGCGCGTGGACGGTGAGGCCGTGCACATCGAGGTTCGCGACGGGACGGTCACCGTGCACGACGGCCCGGCCCCCGCGCCCGACGTCGTGCTCGAGTCGCACCGGCAGACGTTCCTCGCGTGGGGCACGGGACGGCTGAATGACCGGGACGCGCTCGAGACGGGGCTCAGAATCGACGGCGGCCGGCGCGAGCTGGCACGCTTTCGGCGGCTTTTCGATCCGGCTCAGAGGGGGAGGGCGGCATGACGGACTGGACCTTTGGGGGGGCGTGGCCCTACGAGCCGCGCTGGTTCGACACCCCGGACGGGCGCATGCACTACGTGGACGAGGGCGCGCCCGACGGGCGTCCGGTGGTGATGCTGCACGGGAACCCCACCTGGGGCTTCCTCTACCGCGACTTCATCCCGGCGCTTGTCCAGGCCGGCCACCGGGCGATCGTGCCCGACCATCTCGGCTTCGGCCGCTCGGACAAGCCCGACGACCCCGAGCTCTACCGGATCCACCGCCACGCCGAACGGCTCGAGGCACTCTTGGAGTCGCTCGACCTGCGCGACGCCACCGTCGTGCCGCAGGACTGGGGCGGCCCGATCGGCCTAAGCTGGGCGGTGCGCCACCCCCAGCGGGTGAGCGGCCTGTTCATCCTCAACACGTTCGCCCACCGGCCGCGCGAGCGCGTGAAGCTGCCGGTGCCGCTGCGGCTCTTCCGCGCCCCGGGCGCCGGCGAGCTCGCGGTCAAGGGCCTCCACATGTTCGTCCGCGGCTTCCTGTTTCGGGCGGGCGTCGTCCACCGCGAGCGGCTCACCCCCCAGGTCAAGGCGGCCTACTTGGCGCCCCACCCGAGCTGGAAGAGCCGCACGCCGATCCTCGTCTTCCCGCGCGAGATCCCCTCCGGACCCGCCGGCCCGGTGTCCGACCTCTGCGGCGAGGTCGAGGCGGGCCTCGAGCGGCACTTCCGCTCCAAGCCGGTCACGATCGCGTGGGCCATGCGCGACATCGCCTTCACGCCGGAGATCCTGGAGCAGGCCTGGCTCGGCACCTTCCCCGACGCCGCGGTGATGCGCCTGGAGGACGCCGGCCACTACCTCCAGGAGGACGCCCACGAGCGCATCGTTCCTACCCTGCTCGAGTTCCTCGCCCAGCGGTCGGCATGAACTCCGCTCCGTCGGTCGCCATTCTCGACGTGAACGAGACGCTGTCCGACCTCGCTCCGCTCGCCGGGCGCTTCGAGGAGGTCGGCTCCCCGGGCGACCTGCTCCAGACCTGGTTCGCCGCCACGTTGCGGGACGGGATCGCGCTGGCTGCAAGCGGCCACTACGCCGACTTCCCGGATGTCGCCCGCGCCGCCCTGCGTCCGCTGCTCGCCCGGGTCGGAGGGCTGGGTCTGCCGCTCGATGAGGCCGCCGAGCACGTGCTCGCCGGGATTGGGACGCTGTCGGTGCACCCCGACGTGGAGCCCGGCCTGCGCCGCATGCGCGACGCCGGCCTACGCATAGCCACGCTGACGAACGGCAGCGCGGCCACCACGGAGGCGCTGCTCGAACGGGCAGGCATCGCGGACCTCGTCGAGCGGAACCTCGACGTGTCGGAGGTCGGCCGCTGGAAGCCGGCGCCCGAGCCCTACGCCTACGCCTGCGGCGCGCTCGGCGTCGCGCCCGGCGCCGCCGTGCTGATCGCCGTCCACCCCTGGGACGTCCACGGCGCGAAGGGCGCCGGGCTGCGAGGCGCCTGGCTCGACCGCCACGGAGATCCCTATCCCAGCGTGTTCCTGGCTCCCGATGCGAGCGCGTCCGAGCTGCCGGCCTTGGTCGATCAGCTGATCGAGTAAGAGGTCGCCCGCGACGCTCGACCGCCGCCACACCGCACCTCTGCGGGAGATTACGTACGACCCGGTGGAGGTCTACTGAGGTGCGACGGCCGGCCGGCGCTCACCTTGTGAACGAGGGAGAAGGGACGAACCTCGACGCCGCCCCAAAAGGCCACGTGGCCGCGGATCTTCCTGATCCAGGGAAGCGGTTGCGGGTACGCCCAGGCGGCGTTGCGGCCCTCCTGTCCGCCTGCTTTGACCGTGTAGTAACGCGCCAGGCCCTTCCAGGGGCAGACCGAGCGCATCCGCGTCGCCGACAGGTGGTTCCAGTCGACGCTGTCGGGCGGGAAGTAGTGGTTGCCCTCGAGCAGGATCGTGTCGTTGCTGTCGGCGATGGTGACGCCGTTCCAGACCGCCCGCATCGTCGTCCTCAGGCCGCCACCGCGACGGGGCCGCTCGGCTCGGCGTGCAGCGAGCAAGCCAGGCCGTGCTGCTCGCGCCGCTGCTCGTAGGCCTCGATGAACTTGAGCCACAGCTCGCTGCGCGCGGGGAAGGGGGCGATGGCGTGCGCCAGCGTGCGCAGCGGTACCCGGCCGACGACTGCCACGGTCGCCGCCTGGAGGAGGTCGGCGACCTCGGGGCCGACGAAGGTGGCCCCGATCAGCAGCTCGCGTTCGATGTCGACCACGTAGCGCGTCGTGCCGCGCGCGCCGCCGCCGTGGAAGCTCGCGCCGGCGGTCCCGCCGGTGGCCAGGTCGATCGCCTCGGCCGCGATCCCGGCTTCGTCGGCCGCGGCCAGCGTGTGGCCGACCGCCGCCACGCCGGGGTCGGTGAAGACCACCCGGGGGGCGCCCGCGCCGTCGCCGCGCGCCCGGACCTCTTCGCCCAGGATGTGATCCGCGGCGAGCCGGGCCTGGTACTTGCCGCTGTGGGTGAGCAGCGAGCGTCCGTTGACGTCCCCGACGGCGTAGAGCCAGTCGAGCCCCCGCACGCGCAGGCGCTCGTCGACCTCCAGGTAGCGGCCGGGCTCGAGCCCGACCGTCTCGAGGCCGAGGTCCCCGGTCAGCGGCTCGCGCCCGACGGCGACGAGCAGTTGCTCGCCGGCGATCCGCACGCCGTCCTCGAGCTCGACGGTGATGCCCGAGTCCACGCGGGTGACGCGGGCCGCGTTGGCGCCGGTGTGGACGTCGATCCCGCGCGCCTTGAAGGCCTCCTCGAGCTCGGCCCCGGCAAAGGGCTCCTCGCGCGGCAACAGGCGCTCCAGGGCCTCGATCACCGTGACCTCCGAGCCGAGCGAGTGCCAGGCCTGGGCCATCTCCACTCCCACCACACCGCCGCCCAGCACGATCAGCGAGTGGGGGATCTCGTTGGTCGTGGTGATCTCACGGTTCGACCAAGCGCCCGCCTCCGCAAGCCCGGGGATCGGCGGCATCGCCGCTCCGCTGCCGACCGCTACCACGACCGCTTCGCGGGCGATCAGCAGGTCGCCACACACGCGCACCCGGCGCTCGCCGTCCAGCCGGCCGTGGCCGCGCACCAGCTCGATGTTGCGCGCCTCGAGCCACGGCAGCTGGTTGGCGTCGTCGAGACCGTTGACGATCCGATCGCGCCGGCGCAGCGCCGCGTCCGCATCGACCTGGCCGCTGACGGCCTCGGCGGCGCCCGGCACGCGTGCCGCCTCGGCGAGGACCTCCTGGGGGCGCAGAAGCGCCTTCGAGGGCATGCAGGCATAGAACGAGCACTCGCCGCCGACGAGGTGGCCCTCGACGATCGCGACCCGCTTGCCGCCCCGCCCGGCCAGGCGGCCAGCGGCGATCTCGCCGGCCGGGCCGGCGCCGATCACTACTACGTCGAACTCGCGTTCCATTCTCTTCTCCAGGCTGCGTGTCGTGGGTGAGGTGCGTCGTGTTGCATCCCTCTGACATGCCGGGACGGGAAAAGGATTCGGCGCGCGAGGCGGCGAGCCCCGGAGCGTCGGCGGTCGGATCCGGCCGCGGCCCGCCAGCCCCGGCGGCTTCCCGGAGTAGGCGGTGTGCGCGAACAGTTTCGCGGCGGTGCGGTGTCAAGACAGATGCAGCACGAATTCGACACCCACGGAGGGAGCGCAGATGACCGCTCGAGAGAGCGTTGCCCGTTACTACGACGCCTGGCAGACCAAGCGCGGCGACTTCAGCGACGTCCCGCTCGCCGACCACTTCCAGTTCACCGGGCCCGTGGCGAGCTTCGACAGCGCCGACGGCTACCGCGCGATGGCCCGCGAGGCCGGCCAGGCCGTCACGACCTTCAACCTACGCAGGCAGTTCGTGGACGGCGACACCGTCTGCTCAATCGTCGACTGGGAGATGGCGATCCCGGGCGTCGGGCGGATGACGGCCGCCGAGGTGCTCGAGGTCGTGGACGGGGTCATCGTCCGCGGGGAGCTGATCTACGACGCCGAGGAGCTGCGCCGGGCGATGGCGGGGGAGGGCTCGACCGCTGGAGTGGGAGCGGATGGGTGAAGTTCGGATCGTTGACCAGATCGCCCTGAAGCGCGGAGTGACCGCTGCGACCAGCGATCACCGGACCGACGTGGAGCCGCTCTTGCGTCGGGCAAGACGTGGCGACGAAGCGGCCTTCGGCCAGTCTGGCGGATGCGCCGCTACGAGGCGCGCGAGGCGATCGGACTGGCCTTCGTCGCCGGCCTGCAGCGCCTTCCGCCGCGCCAGCGTGCCGTGCTCGTGCTGCGGGACGTGCTGGGCTTCCGCGCCGGCGAGGTGGCGGAGACGCTCGGGATCACCGAGGCGTCGGTCACGAGCGCGCTGCACCGGGCACGGGCGGCACTGGACGCCGGCCTACCCGCGGGGCAGCCCGAGCAGGCGCCGCTGCCCAACTCGCCCGCGGAGCGCGAGCTGGTGGCCCGCTTCACCGACGCCTTCGAGGGCGGCGACGTGGAAGGCGTCGTGGCCCTGCTCACCGACGACGCCTGGCTGACGATGCCTCCGGAGCCGCTCGAATACCAGGGCCCCGCCGCGATCGCCCGCTTCTTGTTCACCGTGCCCGCCGGCGGACGACTCGACATGTTCAAGCTCGTGCCCACGCGAGCCAACGGCCAGCCCGCCTTCGGCTGCTACCTGCGCGACCCCCACACCCCGATCGCGCACGCCTACGGCCTCATGGTCCTCACGCTGCGGGGCGACCGGGTTGTCGCCATCACCGGCTTCCCCGACACCAGCGTCTTCCCCTACTTCGGGCTCCCGCGGACCCTGCGGGAGTAGGGCGATGGCATACGACGACAAGCTCGCCGCCCGTGTGCGCGCCGTCCTCGCCGACCGGCCGGACGTCACCGAGCGGCAGATGTTCGGCGGGCTGACGTTCATGGTCGCGGGCCACATGTGCTGCGGTGTCAACGGCGACGAGCTCATCCTCAGGCTCGGGCCTGACCGAGCGGCCGAGGCACTCGCCGGCCCCCACGCCCGCCCGATGGACTTCACCGGCCGCCCCCTGAGCGGTTTCGTCACCGTTGACCGCCAAGGGCTGGCCGGGCGGGCCTTGGCGCGCTGGGTGAAAGAGGCACTCGCCTGGGCCGAAGCGCTGCCGCCGAAGCAACCCTGACTATGCGCGCGATGACCCGAGAACCCGACTTCAATCGGAGGCCGGCAGCGCTCGCCTGGGCCTCCGAGGTCACTCGAGCCATCAGGGCGCCGATCGAGCTCCGTCGATTCTGGGATGAGCCGAAGGCGTGACGGCGTGGGCGGTGAGCGCTTGCGGGCCAGGGTGCGGCCAGGCGAGCATGGACCGGTGCGAGACGCGCTGCGCATCTGCCTCCAGCCGGAGCACCTGCGTCGCACGCTGACGATCGCGGTCGTGGTTGGAACCGTCCTCACCGCGATAAACCACGCCGATGTAATAGCTCGCGGGGATGCCACCTCCGCGACGCTGGCGAAGGCGGCGCTCAACTACCTGGTGCCCTTCATCGTCTCCAACCTCGGGTTGCTGGTGGGCACGCGTGGCGACCGCAGCTAGTGGCCGACGATCCAGGCGCGCGGATACCGGCAGCCCGCCGAGGCGGTCGTTGACGATCTCGTGCCAGAGGAGGATCTGCAGCGGGTAGGCGCGCGCGGCGCGCCCGACCGCCGCCACCAGCACCGGCTCCCGGGTCAGGAGGCTGCGCTCGGCACGGCGCTGGTCGACCACGCGCGGCGTGCGGATGGCGTCGAT
>JBOGXT010000234.1:0-1777 GCA_050694635.1 Thermoleophilaceae bacterium | reverse complement strand
CGCCGGGCGGGCCGATCATCAGCAGGTTGTGGCCGCCTGCCGCGGCGATCTCGAGCGCTCGCTTGGCGTCCTCCTGGCCGCGGACGTCGGCGAGGTCGAGCCCGCCCTCCGCCTGGGCGACCGCGGGCGGGCGCGGCAGCGCCGGCTCCGCGCTCCATCGCCCGTGGAGGAGGTCGGCGAGCCGCCGAAGGGACGGGATCCCGCGCACCTCGATCCCGTCCACCAGCGCCGCCTCGGCCGCGTTTGCCTCGGGGACCAGCAGGCTGCGATAGCCCGCCCGCCGCGCGCCGAGCGCCGTCGCAAGGGCGCCGCGGATCGGCCGGATCTCGCCGGTGAGCGAGAGCTCGCCGCAGAGCGCGTTACCGGCGAGTGTCTCCTCCGGCACCTGGCCGCTGGCCGCGAGCAGCCCGACCGCGATCGCGAGGTCGAAGCTGGGGCCGGCCTTCCGCACGTGCGCGGGCGCGAGGTTGACCGTGAGGCGCTTCTGCGGAAACTCGAGCTCGGAGTTCAGGAGCGCCGCCCGTACCCGTTCGCGCGACTCCCGCACCGCGCGATCGGGCAGACCCACCAGGGTGAAGGCGGCGAGGCCGCGCCTGACGTCCACCTCCACGGTCACCTCGTGGCTCGAGACGCCGTTGAGGGCGAACGTGGCGACGCAGGCGAGCATGGCGGACCACGCTAGGACAGGCGAAGTGAACCGTGGGCGGCCTAATGTGACGATTTCGTCACAGCAGTCGCACACGCGTTCGCCGCTCCGGCGTAGCGTCGCCGACCATGACCGGGTCCGACCCACGCCGACTGCTCGGCGCGAAGGGCGAGCAGCTGGCGCGGCGCCACCTGGAGGCACGCGGATTCACGCTGCTCGACGCGAACTTCCGCACCCGCCATGGCGAGCTCGACCTCGTGGCGGCCGACCCGCGCCATCTCGTCTTCTGCGAGGTCAAGACGCGGATCCTCACCGGACCGCCGGGCGAGCTGGGCCCGTTCGCGGCGATCGGCCCCCGGAAGCGTCGTCGGGTGCGGCTCATGGCGCGCGAGTGGCTCGCGCGGAGGGACGCAGAGGGGCCGTGGCCGCCCGAGCTGCGGTTCGACGCGATCGGCATCGCGTTCGACCGGCAGGGCAGGCTGCTCAGCCTGGAGCACCTGGAGAATGCGTTCTGATTGAGGAGCCGGTGGTCGGGCGCGGCCAGAGCGGGGCGAGGAGCGCGGCCGGGGCGCGGCGGCGTCAGCCCTCGAGCGCCAGCTGGTTGTACGCGATCGACTGGAACGAGAGCCGGTGCAGCGGGGAGACGCCGTGCTTCGCGATCGCAGCCCGGTGCTCGGGGGTCGAGTAGCCGACGTTCGTGTCGAAGTCCCATTCGGGGTGGCGGGCGGCCACCTTCCTCATGTAGCGGTCGCGGCTCACCTTTGCGAGCACCGATGCGGCGGCGATGGCGGCGCTGCGGCAGTCGCCGTCGATCACGGCCCGCTGGTCGAACCCGAAGTCGGGCACCCTGAAGCCGTCCACGAGACACACCGTTCCGTTGCGCGCCACGCCGAGCAGCGCCGATCGGAGCGCCTCCAGGTTGGTGTTGTGGAGGCCGCGACTGTCGATGCCCCGCACGCAGCGGGACGCGACCACCGACCGCGCCGCGGCCCGCAGCACCAGCGGATAGAGCTCCTCGCGCGCCTCGGCGGTGTGCTGCTTCGAGTCGTTCAGCCGGCTCAGCGCGCGCCGGTCGGACAGGGTCAGGCTCCCGAGGTCGAACAGCACCGCCGCCGCGACCAGCGGACCGGC
>JBOGXT010000233.1:0-5759 GCA_050694635.1 Thermoleophilaceae bacterium | reverse complement strand
TCTTCCGCTCGCGTGTCGAGCGGCTCGAGCCCGATCTCGTGTTCGCGACGGAGAACGAGGCGAAGGCCTTGGCGGGGACCCCCGCCGCGGTCACGGTCGTAAAGAGGGGAGCGGCCGGGTGCACCGTCGTCCGGGAGGGCGAGCCCGAGCACTTCCCGGCGCTGCCCGCGCAGCCGGTCGATGCCACCGGCGCGGGCGACGCCTTCGCCGCCGGTTACCTGATCGGCGGCCCGCGGCTGGCGTTGGAGGCCGGAACCAGGTGCGTCTCGAAGATCGGAGCGATGCCCTGATCCGCATCCAACCCGAGATCGAAGCGGCCCTGCGCGACGGGGATCCGGTCGTGGCGCTGGAGACGACGCTGGTGGCCCACGGCTTCACCGGCCAGACCGAGGGCGCCGAGGTGGGCCTCGAGTCGGAGCGCCGCGTGCGCGCCGCCGGCGCGGTGCCCGCCACGATCGGGCTGATCGACGGGACGGTCCGCGTCGGGCTCACCGAGGAGGAGCTGATGCGCATCAGCGCAGCGGGCGACGCCGCGCGAAAGCTCGGCCCGCGCGACCTCGCCGCGTGCATCGTGCAGCGCGCGCTGGGCGCCACGACCGTGGGAGCGACGCTCGCGGTGTGCGGGATGGCCGGCATCCGGTTCATGAGCACCGGTGGGCTCGGCGGCGTGCATCGGGGCTTCCCGGATCCGCCCGACGTGTCCGCCGATCTGGGGGAGCTCACGCGTTCGGAGGTGCTGATCGTCTCCTCGGGCGTCAAGTCGATACTCGACGTCCCCGCGACGGCCGAAGCGCTCGAGACGCTCGGCATCCCGGTGCTCGGCTGGCGAACCGACGAGCTGCCGCTGTTCTACACCGCGGAGGGCGGGCCGCCCGTGGCGGCGCGAGTGGACACCGCCGAGGAGGTCGCTCGCATCGCTCGCGTGCACTGGCACGAGCTCGGGCGCCGCACGGCGCTGCTGCTCGGCCGGCCGCCCACCGAGAGCCTCGCCGGCGTGGAGCCGCTGATCGACGAGGCCGTGGCCACAGCGGCGCGGCAGGGCATCTCCGGACAGGCGGTCACGCCGTTCGTGCTGTCGTTCCTGCACGAGCGAAGCGGCGGACGCACGACGCGGGCCAACAAGAAGCTGATCGCCGACAACGCGGGGCTGGCGGCCGAGGTGGCGAAGGCGTGGAGGGACGGCGGATGACCGACGACGAGCGCCGCGGCCCGATCGCGTCTCAGGCCGGGTCCGGCAGCAGTCGCCGCACCATGTCGGTGTAGCCGACGACCACGCGCTCGAGCGGCATCTCGCGCTCGGCGCGCATGTAGAGGAACACCGTGCCGGTCATCAGCCCGAGAAGGGCGTCCGTGAGGAACTCGGCGTCGGCCCGCGGATCGGCCTCGCGCACGAGCAGCTCGACGTGGGTGCGGTAGAAGGTGTACACCGGGCTGCTCGCCCACGGACCGTGCTCCGAGGCGCGGATCAGGTCCCCGTGCTGCTCGAGGAGGTCGAGCAGTGCAGCGCCGAAGGCGATGAGTCGCTCACGGGCCGGCGCACCAGGCCCGAGCGGCGGCTCGCCGCGGATCAGCTCCTCCTGGAAGCGGCGCTCGCGCTCGCTGATCACTGCGCGCGCGAGGCTCGCCCGGTCGCCGAAGCGACGGAAGAGGGTGCCCTTCCCGACGCCTGCCTCGGCGGCGATGTCGTCCATCGACACGTTCTCGACCCCGCGGCTCCTGAACAGCCGCTCGGCGGCGGCGAGGATGCGCTCGGCGTTGCGCGCGGCGTCGGAGCGCAGCCGCCCGGGCGTTCCCAGGACGGGCAGGGCGAGCGGCGTGGGTTCGGTGTCCCGCTTGGTCGTCACGCGCGTGGAGAGCTTCTCAGCGATCACCGACATACACCAACCATCGTAGAACCAGACCATAGTCCGCTTAGCTGCTACGCTTGCACCGATTGATTCGGACTACGGTCCGCTACCCGATCATGTGAGGAGCAGGGACATTAGCGTTGTCGAGCAGTTGGTGCCCGTGGGGACCTGGAACACGGACAAGCTGCACTCGTCCGTCCGCTTCGAGGTGGAGCACATGGGTGCGTCGATCTTCGGCGCCGGCTTCCGCGACTTCGAGGCCAGCGTGGTCTCGGGGCCGGACGGCGCCGAGCTGCGGGGCACCGCGCGGGTCGAGAGCTTCGAGGTGCAGGACGAGCAGCTGCGGCCGCACGTGATGTCGCCCGAGTTCCTCGACGTCGAGCGTCATCCGGAGCTCACCTTCCGGTCGACCGCCCTCCGTCCGGACGGGGACGAGCTCGTTGCGGAGGGCCAGCTCACGATCAGGGGGACCACCCGGGATGTCGAGGCGCGAGGGCGCGTCGGCAAGCCGGTCGAGGACCCGTACGGGAGCCAGCGCCTCGCCCTGACGCTCGGGACGGTCGTCGATCGCACCGAGTTCGGCCTCGGGTGGCAGATGGACCTCCCCGGAGGCGGCGTCGCGCTGGCGAACGAGGTCAAGCTCGTGGTGTCTGGAGCTGATCAAGGAGTCGTGAGGCCGTGCACATCCTCGGCATCTCCGGCAGCCTTCGCCGCGGATCGCACAACACCGAGCTGCTCCGGGCGGCGGCAGCACTGCTGCCGCCCGGTGTCGAGCTCGAATGGTTCGATGGTCTGAGGGGGGTGCCCCCCTACGACATGGACGCCGACGTCGAGCCGGCCCCCGCCGCCGTGAGCGAGCTGCGCGACGCGATCGCGGCGGCGGACGCGGTGCTCATCTGCACCCCGGAGTACAACGCCTCCATTCCGGGGCAGCTGAAGAACGCCCTCGACTGGGCCTCGCGCCCGTTCCCGGACAACGCGCTGCGCGGCAAGCCGGTCGCGGTAGTGGGCGCGAGCACGACCATGTTCGGCGCCGTCTGGGCGCAGGCCGAGCTGCGCAAGGTGCTGGGAGCGATCGGTGCCCGCGTGATCGACGGCGACCTTCCCGTCGCGGCGGCGCACCTCGCCTTCGACGACGAGGGCAACCTGGTGGAGGCCGACCACGAGAGTGCCCTGACGGAGATCGTCGAGACGCTCGTGGAGGAGGCCCGGGAGCGCGTCAGGGTTCCGGCATGACCTGACGCCTTCTCTAGCCTGAGCCGGCGCTGCCAGGATGAGCGCATGGACCAGGTGATGGCTGCCGCGGTTCTGACTCGCCACGGCGGAGCCGACGCCCTCGAGGTGCGAGCCGACTGGCCGGTTCCGGCCGCGGGTTCGGGCGAGGCGCTGGTTCGCGTGACCGCGGCCACGGTCAACAACACCGACATCTGGACGCGCGAGGGCGCCTATGGCCTTCCCGGGCAGCCGGATGCGAAGGCGGGATGGCGCGGTCCGATCGACTTTCCGCGCGTACAGGGCGGTGACATCGCGGGCCTGGTGGTCGCCGTGGGCGCGGACGTGCCGGCGGAGCTGGTCGGCCGTCGGGTGCTGGTCGACCCGGCGATCTACCGCGACGACGGCCCGAACGCCCCGCCGGTCGGGCTGCTTGGCAGCGAAGCCGACGGGGGCTTCGCCACGTACGTCGCCGTCCCCGCCGCCCAAGCGCACGACGTGACCGACTCGCCGTTGAGCGACGAGGAGCTGGCCTGCCTGCCGGTGGCCTACGGCACGGCGATGGGGATGCTCGAACGAGCGGAGGTGCGGGCCGGGGAGACGGTGCTGGTCACCGGCGCGTCCGGTGGCGTCGGCCTCGCCCTGGTGCAGCTGGCGGCCGCCGGGGGGCGGGGGTCGTGGCCGTGACCGGCGCCGCCAAGGCCGGCGCGGTGAAGGAGGCCGGGGCCACCCAGGTCGTCTCAGATCGGTCGTGGCAAGATCCAGATCGCCCGATGCGTCCAGATCGTCCAGAATCGTGGACGTACCGGCCAGCAGCCACCTCGTGCCGCACGCAACACATGGCAGTCGACCTGGTCATCGACATCGATAACACGCCCGGGGCGCTGGCGCAGGTCGCGGCCGCGATCAGCGATGCCGGCGTGAACATCGCCGCGGCCACGTGCATCGGGCCAGGCGAGCGGGCCGAGCTGCACATCCTCGTGCCGCACGCCGGGGCTGCGAAGCATTCGTTGGCGATTTCGCATCTCGCGGTCACCCGCGAGCGTGAGGTGGTCGTGGTCGATGTGGAGGACCGCCCCGGTGTGCTGGCGGACCTGACTCGCAAGATCGCCCGGGCTGGAGTCGACCTCGATCTCGTCTATGTCGCCACCCGAAATCGCGTGGTCTTCGGCGCGGCCGACCTGGATGCCCTCAAGGCCGCGCTGGACGCCGCGAGCTGACTGCTTCCTATGCCGTGGCTTCGGTTACAGGCTCGGCTTCTGCCGCGCCGGCATCCCTGAGGAACTGATGTACGAAGGCGATGGCCATACTGCCCTCGCCGACGGCGGCGGCGACGCGCTTCACCGGGCCGAACCGCACGTCGCCGCACGCGAAGATGCCCGGGACGCTCGTCTCCAGCGTACGGGTCGCGGTCGAGCGTCCAGCGCCCCGCTGCGCGCATGTCGGAGCCGGTGAGTAGGTAGCCGTGGTGGTCGAGCGCGATCTCGGGCGGAAGCCATGCGGTTTGGGCATCCGCGCCGATGAAGATGAACAGCCCGCCCGACTCGAGGTGGGTCGTCGCGGCCGTCGCGGAGTCGCGAACACGGCGGCACCGGGCTGGGCCTCGCGATATCGAAGCGGTTGGCGGAGTTGATGGGCGGCGCGCTCCGGGTGGAGAGCGAGGAAGGGAGCGGATCGACCTTCCACTTCGAGATCCTCGCGCGAGAGGCTGCTCCTCCGGCACGCCGCGATCGCCGTGAGGACCAGACCTGGATCGCGGGCAAGCGTCTGCTCGTTGTCACCAGCCGGATGTCGTCGAGAACGGCCGCGAGGCGCTGGACGCGCTCGAGCGCCAGGAATACGACGTCGTGCTGATGGATGTGCAGATGCCCGAGCTTGACGGCCTCGAGGCCACGCACCGGATCCGCGACCGCTTCGGCTCAGCGGGACCCACCATCATCGCCATGACGGCGAACGCGATGGAGGGCGACCGCGACGAGTGCCTTGCAGCCGGTATGGACGACTATCTGTCCAAGCCGATCCGCCCCGAGGAGCTCGCGCGGGCGCTCGCACGCTGCCGTCCGCTTCGAGCACGCGAGCCGCTCGATCACGCGACGCTGGGTCGCCTCGTCTCGTCGTTGGGCGGCGGGGAGGACGGCCGGGAGGCCGTAGCGGAGCTGGTCGACGCTTTTCTCGAAGACGCAGCCGCGCAGATGGCGACGCTCCGCGGCGCGGTCGAGCGAGGCGACGCTGACGAGGCGCAACGGGCGGCACACACACTTAAGTCGAACGGGGCCACATTCGGAGCGCAGCCGTTCTCGGAGCACTGCCGGGAGCTCGAGGCCCTCGGCCGGCGCGGGGAGCTCGAGGCGGCACCCCCTCTCTGCCAACGTCACGTGAGACGGTCATGACCGAGGAACTAGTGAGTCTCGGGGGCGAGATCGGAGCATGTGATGTCGTTGATGGAGTCGAGCAACGGTGCCGCCGGCCGTGGAGCGGAGCGAGCCGTGGGCGAGCGCAGCGGAGGGGCCGGTGGGCGCGACGCGTCGGCGGGGGCGCCTGACCCCGAGTTGGTCGAGCGGCCACGGCGGCGGCGGTTCTCGGCGGAGTACAAGCTGCGGGTGCTGCGCGAGGCGGAGGCCTGCTCGCGGCCGGGCGAGATCGGTGCGCTGTTGCGCCGCGAGGGGCTGTACACGTCGCACCTGTCGGCGTGGCGCAAGC
>JBOGXT010000232.1:0-5856 GCA_050694635.1 Thermoleophilaceae bacterium | reverse complement strand
TTGCTGCGGTGCGTGCGGACGAGCCGGGCGAGGCTGCCGTCCGGATGCCCCTCCACCAGTGGGTCGAGGGCGGTAGCGGCGGCGAGCTCCATGGAACTGGCCCTGCGGAGCTGCTGGATCAACCGCCTGCGGATCTCCTTGCTCGTCACCAACCTGACGCTAGCGACCCGGCCGGAGGTCCCCGCCGCGCCGCTCTGCAAGCGGCCGGCGTTCCCGGGGGCGAGCCGACTCCCTCGAGCACCGACTGGGCGCTCGTGCTGGGCTCAGGGACGGTGGAGCTCGGCGGGCTGCGAGTGCCCGCCGCCGTCTTCGTCGCCGGAGTCGCCGGCCTCGGCGATGAGCACGACCGTGCCGAAGATCGCCGCCACGGCCGCGACGGTCGCCACTGTTCGTGTCGGGAAGTTGGGGTGGTGCCCGCTGTTGTGAAGGACGGCGTGTCCCCGGCCGCGGATGATCAGCCACCGGTTGACCGGGAAGGCCACGACGCCGGCCACCACCAGCGCCACCGATAGCGCGCCCCAGAACAGGACGTCGCCGACGCCCGCCTCCATCGCTCCGGGGATGAGCAGCATGAGCGCGTTGTCGACGATCTCCATCACGGCGATGCTGAACGTGTCGGTCGCGAGCGCGATCGGCACCACCGCGGCGAGCGCCAGGCCGGCGCGCAGCAGCGGGAGGGAGGTGAGCGAGTAGCCGAACAGGAAGGCCAGCACCACCGCCAGGGCGATCGTGCCGAGGTCCGAGAAGCCGAGCGCGGTGCCGATGATCATGCCGAGCACCTCGCCGATCGCGCAGCCGGTGAGGCAGTGGAGCGTCGCGCTCAGGCTGATGGCATTGAGCGCGCCGCCGGACGTCGGAAGCTCGTGATGGTGCTGTCCGTGGCTGGCGGCTTCCATGCTTCTAGCTCCCCATGTGCCGGTCGAAGCGCCGCAGCCGCAGCGCGTTCGCGACGACCGACAGGCTCGAGAAGGCCATCGCCGCGCCCGCGATTACCGGGTTGAGCAGCCCGGCCGCGGCAAGCGGGATTGCCGCCACGTTGTAGCCGAAGGCCCAACCGAGGTTCTGCTTGATCGTCCGGAGCGTGGAGCGCGAGAGGCGAATCGCGTCCGCGGCCGCCCGCAGGTCGCCAGACACGAGCGTCAGGTCCGAGGCCTCGATCGCGACGTCGGTGCCGGTCCCGATCGCGAGGCCGAGGTCGGCCTGCGCCAGCGCCGGGGCGTCGTTGACGCCGTCCCCGACCATCGCCACCACCCGGCCCTCCTCCTGGAGGCGGCGCACGACGTCGGCCTTGTCGGCCGGCATCACCTCGGCGATCACCTCGTCGATGCCGACCTCGGCGGCCACGGCGCGGGCGGTGGCCGCGTTGTCGCCGGTGAGAAGCAGGGGCTGCAGGCCGAGTCCCCTCAGGCCGCCGATCGCCTCGCGGCTGGTGGGCTTGACCTGGTCGGCAACCACGAACAGCGCCCGGGCCTGGCCGTCCCAGCCGCCCAGCACCGCCGTGCGACCCGCGCCCTCCGCGGCGCGGCGAGCGGTCTCGAGCTCGTCCGGGACCGGCAGATCCCATTCGGACAGCAGCTGCGGCCGGCCGGCGATCACCGACCGGTCGAAGTCGAGCACGCCCTCCACGCCAAGGCCCTCGCGGTTGGCGAAGCCCTCGAGCGCCGGCAGGTCCCCGTTCTCGGCGCGAGCCGAGTCGGCGATCACACGCGCGATCGGGTGCTCCGACGCATCCTCCACGGCGCCCACGAGCCGGAGCGCCTCGGCTCGCTCGACGCCGTGCACCAGCACGACCTCGGCGAGGCTCATCCTGCCGCTCGTGACCGTGCCGGTCTTGTCCAGCACGACGGTGTCGACCTTGCGGGTTGACTCGAGCACCTCCGGGCCCTTGATGAGCAGGCCGAGCTGGGCGCCCCGTCCGGTTCCCACCATCAGGGCAGTGGGCGTGGCGAGGCCGAGGGCGCAGGGGCAGGCGATGATCAGGACCGCGACCGCGGCGCTGAAGGCGAACGCGCTGCTCTCGCCCGCTCCGATCCAGAACCCGAGCGTGGCGGCGGCGAGCCCGATCACGACCGGCACGAACACAGCGGACACCCTGTCGGCGAGGCGCTGCACCGGCGCCTTGCCGGACTGGGCCTCGTTCACGAGCCTGGCGATCTGGGCCAGCGCCGTCTCGGCTCCGACTCGCGTGGCCCGCACCACCAGCCGGCCGCCGGCATTGACGGTGGCGCCGGCCACCTCCGAGCCCGGGCCGACCTCGACCGGCACGGACTCGCCGGTCAGCATGCTCATGTCGAGCGCGGAGCGGCCAGCCTCGACCGTGCCGTCGGTGGCCACCTTCTCGCCCGGGCGCACGACGAAGCGGTCGCCGACGCTCAGGCTTTCGGCGGCGACGCGCCGCTCGCCACCGTCGGCGTCCAGCACCGAGACCTCCTTGGCGCCCAGCTCGAGCAGCGCCTCGAGCGCGGCCCCGGCGCGCCGCTTGGCGCGCGCCTCGAAGTAGCGCCCCGCGAGGATGAGGGTGGTCACGACGGAGGCCACCTCGAGGTAGATCTCGTCGGTCCCGCCCGCCGTGTCGGGGATCAGCTCGAAGCTCATCGTCATGCCCGTCATGCCGGCGTCGCCGAGGAACAGCGCGTAGAGCGACCAGAGCCAAGCCGCCAGCACGCCCACGCTGATCAGCGTGTCCATCGTGGCGGCGCCGTGGCGCAGGTTGGCGAAGGCGGCGCGGTGGAACGGCCAGGCGCCCCAGACCACCACAGGCGTGGCGAGCTGCAGTGCGAGCCACTGCCAGTTGTCGAACTGAAGCGCGGGGATCATCGACAGCGCGAGCACCGGCGCCGACAGCAACGCGCTCACGATCAGCCTGGTTCGCAGCGGAGCGCCGGGGTCCCGCTCGACCGGTTCTTCGGCCTCCGGCGCGGCCCCTGGCAGCTCGGCGGCGTAGCCGGCGTCCGCCACGGCCTCGACCAGCCGCTCGGGAGCGAGGCTGTCGGGGTCGTAGTCGACCGTGGCACGCTCGGTGGCGAAGTTCACGCTCGCCGTCACTCCGTCCAGCTCGTTGAGGCGCTTCTCGATGCGGCCGGCGCACGAGGCGCAGGTCATCCCCTCGATGGGCAGCTCGACGTGCTCAGTGGCCGGGCTCAACGCCAACCTCCTGGGTGAACGCGGCGGTGCGCACGCGCCCGTCGTGCTTGAACTGCAGGAACAGCCTGTAGCGACCGTTCGACGGGTACTCGACGCCGAAGCGGATCTCGGCCCCCTCCGTCGCAGCCGACTCGGGGTGGACGTGCAGGAAGGCCAGGTCGCCCTCGCGCAGCGCGACGAGGTGACCGCGAGCGCCCAGGTAGGGCTCGACGTCGCGGAGGCGCTCGCCGTCCTTGAAGACCGAGAAGCGCACGTTCGCGCCGTTCTCGGCGAGGCGAACCTCATAACCGTCTCCTGCCGCCGCGGTCTCAGCCGGGTGGGGCAGCTCGCGGGGCTTGAACTCGCCCGCCACCCGGATGTCGGACCCGAGCGTGTACGAGCGCCCGGCGTGCGCGAAGTCCGCGAAGAGCCGGTAGCTGCCGGCGTCAGGGAGGCTCAGCGGCACCGTCCAGCTGCCGTCCGGCTGCTGCTCGGGATGCACGTGCCGGAAGCCGGTCAGGTCGCGGCGCACGAGGATGGCGTGCATGCGCCGGTCGTGCTCGACGTCGAAGTCGCGAACCACGTCGCCCTCGCGGTTGACGATACGGAACCGAAGGGTCTCACGGGTGGCCCGCGGGAACGTCGCGGCGTCGTTGACGAGCCGCAGGTCGTCCTGGGCCCGGGTGTTGCGGTGGGTGTCTCGGTGGGATCGGGTGTCTTCGTGAGCTCGCATGTCTGGCTGACCTGCCTCGGAGTCGTCGCCTGGCGGATCGGGGTCAAGGGCGGAGCCGGCGGCGGCCGCGGCGCCGAAGGCGAGCGCGAGCGCCACCGCGAACAGCGGGATGCGCAGCCGACCGGTCATCCGACGCGCTCGATTTATCTCTGTCTTCGCCATGGCAGTCTCGATCTAATACGGTCGGGGGGTATAGCTCGACAGGAGCCTAGCATACCCCTGCCCGGTATGAGTACAATGGCTCGACATGGCTGCCACGGAGACCCACAAGCACGGCTACAGCGCGACCAAAGGCGCTCTGGTCAACCGCCTTCGACGCATCGAGGGGCAGGTGCGCGGCGTCGAGCGGATGGTCGAGGACGACCGCTACTGCATCGATGTCGTCACACAGATCTCAGCCATCCAAGCCGCCCTCGACAAGGTGGCGCTCGGGCTGCTCGACGACCACGCCGCCCACTGCGTGATCGGCGGCGCCTCCGACGCCTCGCCCGAGGAGCTCAAGGACGAGCTGATGGCGGCGGTCGCGCGGTTGATGCGGCGCGGCTGACCGAGCGCGATTGCGGTCAGCGAGTAGCGCCGCCGAGTCGAGCCCGCGAGTACGCGCGCGCGAGGCTCAGCCCGGGTTGCAGAGGGCTGCAGCGCGAGCTATACTGAACCGAGTGGTTCAGTATCCGCCGATCGACCGGACGTTCGCCGCACTCGCGGACCCCACTCGCAGGGGCATCCTCGAGCGCCTCGGCCGCGACAGCGCGACCATCACAGAGCTCGCGGAGCCGTTCGGGATCTCGCTCACCGGGATGAAGAAGCACGTGCGGGTGCTCGAGGACGCCGAGCTCGTCACCACCGAGAAGGTGGGGCGGGCGCGCCGGTGCAGCCTCGGCCCGAGGAGCCTCGAGGACGTCCAGGAGTGGATCGATGCCTACCGGCGGATGCTGGACGAGCGCCTCGACCGGTTCGGGGAGCTGCTCGAACGACGAAAGGAGTCCCGCAATGACGAATGACCAGCAGCAGGCGACGACGGCCACCGTAACGACGCCGACCGATCGCGAGATCCACATCGAGCGCGTGTTCGACGCGCCGCGAGACCAGGTGTTCGCCGCCTACACCGACCCCGAGCTCATCCCGCAATGGTGGGGCCCGCGCGACACCACCACCCTCGTCGACCGGATGGACGTAAGGACCGGCGGGGACTGGCGGTTCGTCATGCGCAGTCCAGATGGCAGCGAGACCGGGTTCCGGGGGACGTACCGAGAGGTCACGCCGCCGGAGCGGATCGTGCAGACCTTCGAGTGGGAAGGCATGCCGGGCCACGTGTCGGTCGAGACCGCCACGTTCGAGGATCTCGGCGACCGCACCAAGGTGACCACCACCTCGATCTTCCACACGGCCGAGGAGCGCGACGGCATGCTCGCGTCGGGCATGGAGCGCGGGATGAACGAGACGTACGCCCGCCTCGACGAGCTGCTCGCGAGGCTCGCCGCTCGCTGACCGACGCCCGTCGGCACAAGCACCGGCAGGACCGGGAAGCCGCTCGACCGAGCGGCTTCTCGCCGTGGCGGCGACTGTGCTCCATCCCTCACAACGCGGATCCGTCCCGTGGGACCGTGGGGCCATGTCGGAGTGGACCGCGACAGCCCGAGCGAAGGCAACGCCCGGCCAGGTGATCGCGGTGCTGACGCACCCCGAGGAGATTCGCCGCTGGTCGCCCGTCGACTTCGACCTGGACGAGCTCGAGGGCCGGAGCCTCGGCCCCGGTACCCGCGGACGAGTCACGGGACGGCTGGCCGGCGTGCGCGTGGGCTTCGACGTCGAGATACATAGCGCGGACGAAGCCATACTCGAGCTGTCGGCCGAGGGTCCGGTCGCGCTCGACGTGCGCTACGAGCTGACGCTCGACGACGCGGGTGCGGAGCTCAACGCCTCGGTATCGATGCGCCGCAGCCGCGGCATCACCGGGCGCCTCGTGGCGAACGCCGCGGCGGCGCTCCTGTCGGCAGGCG
>JBOGXT010000231.1:0-2969 GCA_050694635.1 Thermoleophilaceae bacterium | reverse complement strand
GATCGAGATCCCCGACGCGCCGTGGCGCCCGCGGCCGCTGCGGCTCGCCCTGACGGCGGACGAGCGCCGCGCCGGCGCCGTGGTGGAGCTCGAGGAGGCGGTCCTGCGCCGTGGGGCGTTTTCGCTCGGACCGCTCTCACTTGCGGTTGCTGTCGGCGAGCGCATCCTCCTCGGCGGTCCCAACGGGAGCGGCAAGTCCACCGTGCTGGCCGCGCTGGCCGGCGAGCTGGGGCCCGAGAGCGGCCGGCGACGCGCCCACCCGAGCGCCGTGATCGCCCAACTCGGCCAGCTGCGCGACGCGCTGGCCGGTGATGACTCGGTCGTCGCCACGGCGCGCGAGCTCGCGAACCTCGACGAGACCGCCGCGCGTACCGCGCTCGCGGCCTTCGGGCTCGATGCTGCGACGGTGGAGCGCCCCGCGCGCACGCTCTCCCCGGGCGAGCGCACGCGAGCCGAGCTGGCCGTGCTCGCGCAGCGCCGCGCCACCTGCCTGCTGCTCGACGAGCCGACCAACCACCTCGATGTCGCGTCGCTGGAGGTGCTCGAGGCCGCGCTGGAGGACTGGCAGGGCGCGCTCGTCGCCGCCACCCACGACCGCCGGCTGCGCGCCGGCCTGCGGCTCGACCGCGAGATCGCGCTGTGAACCTTGATCCGCCCGTCGAAGACAGACCACCCCATCCCGCAGCAGGATCCGCTCCCGGGCCGGTCCGATGAGTCTTGACGCTGTGCGCGGTCTCATTCAGGGAACCCTCAACCACTTGGGAGGCACTGAGAAATGCCCGTGAATCGTGTGCTCGCCGGTATCGCCGTCGCTGACGTCGACGCTGCCCTGCCGTGGTACGAGCTGCTCTTCGGCCGACCCGCCGATGAGCTCCCGATGGAGGGCCTGGCCGAGTGGCATCTCCACTCCGGCGGGGTCGTCCAGTTGGTCGCGAGCCCCCAGCGGGCCGGCCGATCATTGCTGACGCTCGACTTCGAAGACCTCACGCGAGAGCTCGCTGCCATGCGAGACCGGGGCCTGGACGCTGGCCCACTGGACGACACGACCTCCGACAAGGTGCTGATCGCCGCAACGACTGACCCGGAAGGCAACGCGATTACCCTGGTCGAGCAGCGATAGCCGAGGGCGGCGGCTGTCTGCCGGGAAACGATCCCTCACGGTCCCTGGGGCGACATCTGACCGACCTTCGAAGCGAGCGGCGTGACTCTCGTCTGCTCGAAGAAGCCGTCGCACAAGCCGAACGTGCTGCGGGACGCTGGCATGGCTGTGCAGGAATGGGGCTCGGTCGGCATGCCTCACGCGCCCCGCAGCGATTCTCCTGGGATCGGTCCGGTGGGACTACACCAGGCCAAGATGCGCCGCGGCGGTGGCCACAGCCTCGTCGTCGACCGCAAGCGCGTGCACGCCGTGCACGGTCACTGCGCCGAGCGCGCGGTCGAACAGCGTGACGTGGATCCAGCTTGCTTCGAGGGTGGACCACCAGCGCAGCCCTGCCGCATCGGGATGGCGGTCGAACTGGCGCAACGCATAGGCCTGGGTGACCGCTCGGCGCCCGGTCGCCACGATCGAGGGGCGCAGCGCCTCGGCGGCCAGGACGGCGGGCTCGTCGAGGTCGACAAGCACCGAGCCGGCATCGAGCTCCAACTCGGCGAGCGCGAGCTGCCGGCCCGAGCGAACGAGCAGCTCAGGCCGCAGATCCCCGGTGCCACGGAACGGTGCGAGAGCCTCCGCGACCCCCGACACGGCATCCTCGGCCAGGTACAGACAGCCGTACCGATCCGGGACATCGTGGCGGCCGGTGCCCTGTAACGCCCGCGGCACCCATAGCGCATCGCCTGGCGCCCCCACGGACGCCGACGGGTCCCACGGCAGGACCCGCCACAGCCTCACGCGAAGCTGCCGGCCCGCTCGCTCGCGATCGCGTCGAGTACCTCGCGTGCCTGGCCGCGGCGAATGAGGTCCAGCGGGCGCCGCTCACCCAAACTCGGATTAGCCCCGAGCAGCCAGCGCTCGGCTGCCTCCGTCGGGTAGAGGCGCAGCAGGTTCGCCATCACAAGCTCGAGCAGGTCCACCCGTCCTGCATTGACGTCGTCGATCCCCTGGCCACGACGCCATCGCGTGACCTGTGCCGGGCTGACACCGAGCAGCTCCGCCAACCGCCGCTGGGAACCAAAATCACGGCTCAGCGCCGTCACTTTCTCCGCGGTCGTCACGGGCATGCTGCCATCCTAGCGCAACAGATTCCATTGCGCACCACCAACAGCCGTCCCGCAGCACGATCGTTCAGCGGGACGACGTTCGCCGAGTGCGTGCGTGGCGAGTCCCGCCGTCTCTATGGGCTGTGTGGTCGTCGCCTTCTCGCGGTTCCAGGTTGGGATGAACGCCCGCCGTCAGGCCCTGTGACTCGGCCACGCGCTGCAGCAAGGAGATGAGCTGCGAGCGCTCTGACGCGTCGAGGGCGATGAGCAGCTCGGCCTCGTCGTCGTCTGCGGCGCGCTCGAGTTCGGCTAGCAGCTCGCGGCCCGGGGGAGTCAGGTAGAGCGCGTAGGCGCGCCGGTCGACGGGGTCGCGGCGCCGCTCGGCGACCCCGCGATGCTCGAGGTCGTCGACGAGCGCGACCAGGGCGCTGCGGTGGATCCCCAGCGCGCGGCTCAGGGCCTGCTGGGACTGGCCTTCGTTTACGGCGAGCTGGCTGAGCATCCCGAAGTGTCGCGGGTGGAGGTCGAGCGGGGCGAGGCGCTCGGCGAAGCGCCGGTGCCTGTGGGTGCCCAGCTGCACCAGCAGGAAGCCGGCACGACGGCTCAGCCCCCGCGCCGGGGCTGCCTGCACGCGGGTCGGGTCTCGGGGCACGCCGGCGATGATACCGCGCACCTATAACTGTTCGTGCTATAAACAGTTCTGACGCAAGCTTATCCGGAAGGGAGAAGCAGGATGGCCACGGTCAGCGTTCGCTACATCACCGACGACA
>JBOGXT010000230.1:0-1986 GCA_050694635.1 Thermoleophilaceae bacterium | reverse complement strand
GGGGGACGGCGAGCTCGACGGCCCCCGCCTGGCCCGCGAGGTGGCCGCGCTGCTGGGGGCGCCGCAGCGGATGGCGGCGATGGCGAGGGCGGCCACGGCGGCGGCGAAGCCCGACGCGGCGGAGCGGATCGCGGACGAGCTGATGGCGCTGGCCCGCCGGGACTAAGGTCAGCGCGCGATGTCAACCTACGCCGCCACGCCGTTCGCCGGCCGCAGCCTGCATTTCGTGGGCATTGGCGGAGCGGGCATGAGCGGCCTGGCGCTGGTGGCGCTCGCGCTCGGCGCGCGCGTGACGGGCTCCGACCGCTCCGACTCGCCCGCCTGCGATCGCCTGCGAGCCGCCGGCGTCGAGCCGGCGATCGGGCACGACGCCGCCAACTACCCGGCGGGCGCGGAGCTCGTGGTCTCCACGGCGATCCCGGAGGACAATCCGGAGCTGGCGGCCGCGCGTGCCGCCGGGGCGACCGTGCTCCACCGCGGCGACCTGCTCGGCGAGCTGTCGCGGATGAAGCGGACGATCGCCGTGAGCGGCACCCACGGGAAGACCACCACCGCCTCGATGGCGGCCCACGTGCTGCGCGAGACCGGCCGCGACCCGGGCTTCCTGATCGGGGGCGAGCTGCGCTCGGCGGGCACGAACGCGGGCTGGGGGGCGGGGGAGTGGGCGGTGGTCGAGGCCGACGAATCGGACCGCTCGTTCCTGAAGCTGGACCGGCCGGTGGCCGTGGTGACCAACGTCGAGCTCGACCACCACGCGACCTACGCCACCCTCGGCGAGCTGGAGACCGCTTTCGCCACGTTCCTGGAGCCGGCCGAGCTGCGGATCGTGGGGCCGGACGTCGAGCCGGCGCACGGAGCCCCCGACGGCGGCGCCGGGAGCCCTCGCGTGGAGACGCTTCGCTTCGGCATCGACCTCGAGGCAGGGTCGAGCCCGAGTTGGAGCGCCCGATCCGTCGAGCTGCTGCCCGGAGGGTCGTGCTTCGAGGTCGAAGGGGTCGCCTTCGAGCTGAGCGTGCCTGGGCGCCACAACGTGCTGAACGCCTTGGCTGCCCTCGCCGCGTGCCGCGCGGCCGGGGTCGAGCCGAGCGAGGCCGCGGTGCCCATGGCGTCGTTCACCGGCGCGCGGCGCCGCTTCGAGGAGCACGGCCGTACGCGCTCGGGGGCGCTCGTCGTCGACGACTACGCTCATCACCCGACCGAGGTGCGCGCCACCCTGGAGGCCGCGCGGACTGCGGTCGAAGGCGCGGGCGGCCGCGTCGCTGCCTGCTTCCAGCCGCACCTGTACTCGCGCACGCGCCTCCTGGCGCGCGAGTTCGGCCGCGCCCTAGCCTTGGCGGACCTGGTCGTGGTGCTCGACGTCTACCCCGCCCGCGAGGAGGCGGCGGACTTCCCGGGCGTGAGCGGCTTGCTCGTGGCGCAGGCAGCGGCGGACGCCGGCGGCGGCCGGCCGGTGTGGTGGCTCGCCCGCATGGAGGACGCCGAACGGATGCTCGCGGCCGAGCTGCGCGAGGGTGACCTCCTCCTCACCCTCGGGGCGGGCGACGTGGACGAGCTGGCGCGGAGGCTGGCCGGATGACTCCGCCGGAGGGCGTCGAGCGCGACTACCCGCTCGCCCGCCTCACCACGATCCGCACGGGCGGCCCGGCCGACTTCTTCGCCCGCCCCGAAAGGCCCGACCGCCTCGCCGAGCTGCTCGCCTGGGCGGACGCCGAGGGGGTCGCGGTAGGAGTGGTCGGGTCGGGCTCGAACCTGCTCGTAGCGGATGCAGGATTCCGAGGACTCGTCATGAAGCTCGACGGCTCGCTCGCCACGATCGAGCAGGAGGGCCGGCGCCTGCTCTGCGGCGGCGGCGCCCGCCTGCCGCAGGCCTCCGCGCGGGCGGCGCGGGCCGGCCTGAGCGGCCTCGAGTTCGGCGTCAACATCCCCGGGACCGTCGGCGGCGCCGTGAAGATGAACGCGAACGCCTACGGCGGCGACCTCGCACGC
>JBOGXT010000229.1:0-2902 GCA_050694635.1 Thermoleophilaceae bacterium | reverse complement strand
TCTTCTGGGACGCGCGCCACTCCGCGCCGGAGCGAGCCCGGGACCTCGGGAACGAGCTGGCCGACCGGCTACGCGAGGGCGGATTCTCCGTCGACAGGGTGCTGGTCGAGGACCTGCGCCCGGTCCCCGCGGTCTTCGCGATGGGGCGGCCTCAGGGCAGATGAACATGGACCGCAACACCGTGTCGCGTTCCCATGATAGCGGGCGTCTACGCGGCCACCGCTCTCGCTAGCGCAAAGGACGACACGCAGTCGTCTGCGCCGGCGCCGAACTCGCGCCCGCCTTCCGTCAGGAGCGAGTGTGTCCGCCGAGCCGAATAAATTGCGGCGAACTTCTGAGAGAGAGCACTTAGCGCGTGGACCTCGGCTCTGCGCGAACAGTGCGAACTGAGGAACGACCAGCCGATGCGTCGGCCGATCCCCGTCCGAGTCACGTCGTACTCTCGGTGACTGGGCGATGGTTACACGGGGAGACATTGTGACTGCCGAACTCGGCGCTTCCGCCGCGCTTGCCGGCCTGACCCTGGTGTTCCTCGGAATCGTCGTGTCCGCTTACCAGAGCGCCATCGCCGGTACGTCGAAGCGCGTGCTCAAGCGGTACACGAACCCGATTATTCTGTTGTTCGGGACCTTCGTGCTCAGTCTCACGTGCGTCGGTCTGAGCGTCGCCTGGTTGGTGCTTGACGGCGGTCACGCCTTCCACCGGCTCATCGCCGTCCTCTTCGTCGTCCAGCTCGCCGCCGTGGCGGCCGCCGCCGGCTACGCGATCTTCGGCGTCCTGCTTCGGTAAGGCCGGATGGCGCTCAACGCATACAAGTCGAAGCGCCTGGAAGACGCAGAGCTCATCGCTCACTTCGAGCAACACCGGGCTCTCTGGGTCCAGAAGGCGCGCCGCGCTTACAAATACGCGAAGAGGTTCGTGGAGGAGAGCGGAGAAGACGTCCGGCAAGACGACGTCGTTCCCCTGTTGATCCCGGCACTCGAAGTGTTCGACGACTTCAGGGATCAACTCAGCGCGGAGCGACTCACTCAGAAGTACTGGTACACGTACTTCGCTGAGCTCATCATCGACCGTGTTTGGGAAGACCTGACGGAAGGAGGAGACTGAAATGGGAAATCCACAGGACTTGGAGGCGCTTGCGAGCGAGTACCTGGACAGTGTCCTGGAGGACCAGCGGGCGCTCGGCTACACGCCCGACGCATCCGAGGACGCCCGCGCCGAGGCGGAGAAGCACACCGCTGCCGCCCTAAGGGAGCTATCAGAAGGCGTTGGCGAGCGCCGTGCTGTCGCGGCGTAACGGTGCCCGCCGCTTCCGATCACGGATAGCTCAAACGCGGGCTCGCACCGATCGATCGCCGTAGGAGTTGCGTTGTCATCGCTCGCCTCGGAGTCAGCGGGCGGTGACGTGTTCTACGCGCCCGAAGCTTCGCGCGCCCAAGCCGTATCCATGCCCCGTTTACCGGTTGTCCGCTGGTGCGTCCGAACGTCCGCTCCTCACTCCGCTCCGCCGCGCCCGGAAGAGGACCTGCGCCGCGTGCATATACCGCTCGGTGATCGAGCCCTGCGAATGGCCGGCTCGCGCCTGGACATAGATCTGTGGGTTGCCGGCTGCGGCGGCGTGCGTCAGCGAAGTGTGGCCGAGGTCGTGAAAGGGGCGGCACTGCTTCTCGATTCCCACCCGCTTCAGCGCTGGCTTCAGGTAACGCTTCGCGAGCTTGCTCGTATCGACCGGCGTCCCCTTCATCGGATGGCCGAAGACGAGATCGTCGTCGCCGCGATAGGCCGTGCGACGCCACTGGTCCTCGAGGACTGCAAGCGTCCGCGGGCCGAGCTCGATGACGCGGCGTGACGCCTTGCTCTTCGGCGTCGTGAACCGGCCACGCACGAACGTCTCGCGGATCTCGACCTTCGCTTCGAGCAGATTGACGGACCGCCAGCGGGGCCCGATCAGCTCGCCGCGCCGGAGCGCCGTTCCGAGGGCGGTAATCGCCTTGGCGAGCAACCACCATGGGCGCTCGGCCTCGGATGCCTCGCCGAGCAGCTCGTCATAGGCGCTCATGAGGCGGGCGATCTCTGCCTCGGGCAGCACGCTAATCTCAGGCTGGAGCACGCTCGGCCGGTCGATGCTGGCGATTGGGTTGGTGCGGATCAGCCGCCAGACGACCGCCCGGCGCAACACGCCGGGCGGCGAGCTGGCCCGAGTTACGTTAGCTCGGTGGACAACGAACTTTCTACCCATTACATACCCACCCCACCCGATTTCAGCCGCTCTCAGCCGCCCCAAAATGGCTTGTTCAAGCCAAAGCTCACCCTGCACGACCCCCATGGAGCGGGCTCATAATCCGGAGGTCGCAGGTTCAAATCCTGCCCCCGCGCTACTCACAAAGGCCCTGCAAGCGGGGCCTTTGTTTACGCGGCTAGGGGCAGGGTCGAGTTTGTAGTTACCGGCGGCCTAGCTGAAGTCCCGCCGTCGCCAGCACGCGAACGACGAAGCCGCCCTTGCCCGCGGTGTACGCCGCGCCGCCTTGGGGGTGTTCCTGCGCAAGCTTCAGTTTCAGCGCCTCGTATTCTGCGGCCAGCGTGGACCTGTTCCGCAGGGCGTTGCGGAAAGCGAGTCGTTCTCGCCAGAGATCGCTGCCCGGTTCAGTGAGATGGAGCCCGTGCGTCATCTCCGACAAACGGGGGGACGGCTTCGCGAAATGGTGTGCGATGCCCGGCCGATGCGGCGCGTAGACGTAGGACTCTTCGCCGAGCGCGTCGTACGCCGCCCGCGCTTCTTCGAGGTCGCGCACTCCCGCCATCATGTCGATGATCGGCTTTGAGGCGAGCCCGGGAACGGCAGTCGAGCCGATGTGGTGGACTCCGTCCTCGAGCCACGGGGCGAGCACGCGCTCCAGCAACG
>JBOGXT010000228.1:0-1689 GCA_050694635.1 Thermoleophilaceae bacterium | reverse complement strand
CGTGTTCTCGCGCGAGCCCTTCGAGGTCGACAAGGCGGAGGAGATCGTCGAGCTCGTCTATCGACGCGCCGGCGAGCCCGAGATCGTCGGTGTGCCCTTCTGGGCCGACTCCGCGCTGCTCGCCGGCGCCGGAATCCCGACCGTCGTCTTCGGCCCGGCCGGCGAAGGCGCGCACGCCGAGGTCGAGTGGGTCGATCTTGCGAGCGTGGAACGGTGCCTGGGGGTTTACACGGCGGTCGCTGCTGACTTCTGCGCCTGAGACCTTCCGCCTCGGGGGCGACCTCGAGGTCCGCCGCCTCGGCTTCGGCGCCATGCGGCTGTGCGGGCCGCGCATCATGGGCTGGCCGGCCGACCGCGAGAACGCCCTCCGCGTCCTCCGGCGCGCCCTCGAGCTGGGCGCCGACCTCATCGACACGGCGCACGCCTACGGGCCGGAGGTGAACGAGCTCCAGATCGCGGAGGCGCTCCATCCCTATCCCGACGGGCTCGTGATCGCCACCAAGGGCGGAGTCGTCCGCGACGAGTCGGGCGCGTGGATCCCCGACGGCCGTATCGAGGCCCTGCGGGAGCACTGCGAGGCGAGCCTTCGGCGCCTCCGCCTCGAGCGAATCGACCTCTACCAGCTGCACGGCCCCGACCGGAACGTGCCCTTGGAGGAAAGCGTGGGAGAGCTGGCGCACCTGCGCGGCGAAGGGAAGATCCGGCACATCGGCCTCTCGAACGTGAGCACGGCGCAGCTCGAGCGCGTTCTCGCGGTCGTGCCGATCGCGTCCGTCCAGAACCGCTACAGCGTCGCCGACCGCTCCTCGGAGGACGTCCTCGAGGCGTGCGAGCGTGAGAGCATCGCGTTCCTCCCCTGGAGCCCGCTCGCCGTCGGCTCGCTGGCGCGGGAAGGCGGACCGCTGGACGAGCTCGCCCGCGCCCACGACGCGACGCCGGCCCAGGTCGCGCTCGCCTGGCTCCTCCGGCGCTCGCCCGTCGTCTGCCCCATCCCCGGCACGTCTTCGCTCGATCACCTAGAGGAGAACATGGGCGCCGTGCGCATCGAGCTGTGACGCGCGGGCCCGGCGCGCCGGCCACCGGGAGTTGGTTTTCGATCGATCATCTAGGCGAGGCCGGCGAAGGCGAGCGTCTCCGCCACGGGTGGGACGCCCTCGACGGCTCCGACGGCGGTGGTCGCGAGCGCGCCCACGGCGTTGGCGAGGCGCGCGGCCCGCTCGAGCGTCCAGCCCGCGAGCGTCCCGTAGAGGAGGCCGGCGACGAACGCGTCGCCGGCTCCCGTTCCGTCGACCGCCCGGACCGGAAACGGGTCCACGAGACCGTCGAAGCCCTCGCCGGCGGCGTAGCAGCCGTCCGCTCCGAGCTTGAGCGCGACCGTGCGGGCGCCCCGGGCGCGCAGCCAGGCGGCGACGGATGCGGGCTCTCGCTCGCCGGAGATCGCCTGTCCCTCGGCCAAGCTTGGCGCGAAGAGGTCGACGTGCGGGAGAGCGGGGAGGACGCGCTCCCAGCGCGCGGTCGCGTCCCAGACGGTGTCGAGGCTCGTCAGCAGGCCGCGGTCACGGGCTTCGGCAAGGAGGTGGGCGGCCGGCTCCCCGTCCAGCTCGGGCATCACGAGAGCTCCGGCCAGGTGGAGAGCGCGGGCGCCGAACAGGAGCCCGGGGTCGAGCTCCTCTCGCCGGAGCCGTCCGT
>JBOGXT010000227.1:0-2014 GCA_050694635.1 Thermoleophilaceae bacterium | reverse complement strand
CCCTCGAGCTGGCCGGGGTCGACGGCGCCGGCGCGGTGCACGTGGGCGACTCGCTCGACAACGACGTCGCGGGCGCCCGTGCCGTGGGGATTCGCGCCATCCTGGTCGCGCGCGGCGGCGATCCGCCCGCGGGGGTCGAGGCCGTGCGGGCGCTGACCGAGCTCCCCGCCCTACTCTGAGGCCCATGGAGAGCGCCGTCTCGCCCCCTCCCCGTCCGCCGGAGCTTCCCGAGGACGCCCGGCCGCGCTGGCCGTGGTGGTACGCGCCGGTTGGCTTCCTGGCGGGCGCGGTGACCGGGCTCATCACCGCGGGCATCGCGTGGGCGGCGCTGGGGGTGGACGACCCGGGCGAGTCGCCGGCGGCCATCATCGTGGGCACGTTTCTGCTGGACGGCTCGCTGGTGGCCGTGGCGCTGCTGTTCGCCTCGTTCGTGCGCCGGCCGCGGCCGTGGCACTTCGGCCTGCGCCGCACGCCGTTCTGGCCCGCGGTGGGCTGGGCGGCGCTCGGGATCTTCACCTTCTACGTGTTCGCGGCGGTGTACTCGGTGGCGGTCCAGCCGGACGTCGAGCAGACCGTGGCCGAGGACCTGGGCGCCGACGAGAGCACGTTCGGCCTGGTCGCGGCGGGCTTCATGATCATCTGCGTCGCGCCGTTCGCCGAGGAGTTCTTCTTCCGGGGCTTTTTCTACGGCGCGCTCCGCACGCGGTTCTCGGTGGCGGCGGCGGCGATCATCGACGGTGCGGTGTTCGGCCTGATCCACTTCGAGGGCGGCACCGAGGGGCTCCTGATCGTGCCGCCGCTCGCCATCCTGGGCGTGGTGTTCTGCCTCGTCTACGAGCGGACCCGCTCGCTCTACCCGGTCGTGGCCCTGCATTCGATCAACAACTCGATCGCCTACGCCGCCCAGGCCGACGGGGGAGCGGTCTCCGCGGTGTTCGGGCCGCTGATGCTGGTGGCCTGCGCGCTGGTGCCGCGATTCACGCGGCCCGCGCCGGCACCCGTGGCATAGTGATGCGCACATGACCGTACGCCTCCTCAGCCTCTCCACCGCCGGCATGCTCGCGCTGGGGGCCGCGACGGCCTCCGCCCAGGAGCCCCCCGCCGGGGCTGCGGGCTACAAGCTGAAGAGCGGGATCGCGACCCAGAAGATGCGCTACTACGCCCCGGGCCAAGAGGTCGTGCTGCGCGGGCGGGTCACGCCGGCCGTGCCCGGCGAGGTGCTCACCATGTACGCGATCCGGGGCAAGAAGGCGAGCAAGAAGGTGCGGCGCGGGGTGCGCGGCGGCGGCCGGTTCGAGTTCCGGTTCAAGGTCGGGAATCCGGGGGTCGTGCGCCTGGTGGTCAAGCACCGGGCGAGCGCGGCGCAGCGGGCCTTTCGCACGCGGAAGCGGCGGATCACGGTCGTCGACTGGCAGGCCGGGGCCGGCGAGCGCGGGCTGAAGGTGCTGCTCCTGCAGCGCGCGCTGCTGCGCGAGGGCTTCGCCACGCCCGTCACCGGCTACTACGACGACGGCACCGCGCGCGGCGTGCTCGCGTTCCGCAAGACCAACGGGCTGGGGCGCGACGGCTACGCGATCAAGGAGGTCTTCGCCGCGCTGATGCGGGGGCAGGGCTCCTTCCCGTTGCGCTACCCGAAGGCGGGCAAGCACGTGGAGTTCGATTGGTCGCGCCAGGTGCTGGTGCTGGCGCGCGGCGGCCGCCCCTACCGGACGTACCACACGTCGTCGGGCGCGCCGGCCACCCCGACGGTGTTCGGCAGCTACCGCTTCTACCTGCAGACGCCGGGCACGAACTCGAAGGGGATGGTGCACTCGTCCTACTTCATCGGCGGCTACGCCATCCACGGGTACGCCTCGGTGCCGAGCTACCCGGCGAGCCACGGATGCCTGCGCCTGCCGATCCCGAACGCCCTGTCGATCTTCAACTGGATCGACATCGGCGACCCGATCTACACGTACCGCTAGCCGCCCGGCGGCCGACGCCCGGGACCCTTCGTGCGCGCGGAGGCCCCGCC
>JBOGXT010000226.1:0-4017 GCA_050694635.1 Thermoleophilaceae bacterium | reverse complement strand
GGCGGACGCCCTGGCACTCGAGCGCGAGCGCTGCGTTGCCGAGCGCGTCGCGCCACGGGAGGAGCAGGTCGCGCTGGGGCATGTACGCGCAGGAGGCCCGCCGTTCGGCGGCCCCGGTGGCGCCCAGCACGGTCACGATCCCCTCGTCTGGCTCCTGCAGTCCGGCCACCAGCTCGAGCAAGGTGGACTTGCCGCACCCCGAGGGCCCGACGACAGCGAGGACCTCGTCCTCGCCCAGACCCAGCCCCACGCCCGCGAGCGCAGTCACGTCGCGATCCGACGCCGCCCCGCGAGCCAAGCTTGCGCTGCGGCGATAGCGCCTCGTGACGTTCTCCAAGGAAAGAGGCTCCGTCACGGGAGCCTCCAGGTGCGTCCGCACATTGCTCCCTTCGCGGGGATTAACCCGACAGGTTCAAAGGGTCAGCACCGGGTGGGAGGCTCCCATGAGGTGCTATCTCAGCCGGCTCGCCCGCCAGCCCCCCTGGCTGCACAGCTCAGTGTACTGCGTCAGCCGTCGAGGACCGTCAGGTCGAGCTCGCGCAGTCGGGCGGGATCGACGAGCAGGTCGATCTCGACGATCTTCCCGCGCGCGACCGTGATGCCGGCCACCGCGAGGGGCCGTCCAGCCCGAGCCACGACGAGGCCCGCCGCACCGTTCACGAGCGCCGGCCGTGCGAACGGTGCGAGGCGCGAGAACGTGACTGCCTGCTCGGCCACGGCCGGCGCACCGCGGACCTCCCTCGATGCGCCCGCGGGCACGGCGCCGCGGTCGGCTCGGAGCACGACGTCCGGGTCGAGCACCGCGAGGAGAGCGTCGAAATCGCCGCGGCGCGCGGCTGCGAGGAACGCGTCGACGACCTCCCGTTGCCGGGCGAGATCGACGTCCGGCGCCGGGGCGGCACCTTGGACCCGGCGCCGGGCGCGGCTCGCGAGCTGCCTCGCCGCGGCGGGGGAGCGGTCCACGATGGGAGCGATTTCGTCGAACGGCACGGCGAACATGTCGTGCAGCACGAACGCGAGCCGCTCGGCGGGAGCCAGCCTTTCGAGTACCACGAGCAGCGCGAGCCCGACCGAGTCTGCCAGGAGCGCCTCGTGCTCGGGGTCGACCCCGTCCTCGCGGCTCACGATCGGCTCGGGCACGTGCGCGTCCAGAGGCTCCTCGCCCCGGGACCTGCGCGAGCGCAGCATGTCGAGGCACACGCGCGCAACCACCGTCGTGAGCCACGCACGCAGGTTCTCGAGGTCGGCGCCGCCGGAGCGGTTGAGGCGAAGCCACGACTCCTGCACCGCGTCGTCCGCCTCGCTCACCGAGCCGAGCATCCGGTAGGCCACCGCCCGGAGGTGTGTCCGGTTCGCCTCGAACCGGTCCGCCAGCAATTCTCGTTCGTCCATCGGTCACATTCCTTGGTCGCGTTCCGTCATAGCGGTGACGGACGAAACGCAGCCGATGTGACGAGGAGCTCGACTTTCCATGGAACGCAAGTGGTGGACCCTGATCGCCGTCTCGGTGGCGACCTTCATGCTCCTGCTCGACATCACGGTCGTCAACGTGGCGCTGCCCTCGATTCGCGAGGATCTCGGCGCCAGCTGACGCTCGCCGCCGCCCTACGCACAACCCTCGACGTACATGACCGGAGGCACGCGCCCGCCGCGGAAGCCGGTCACCACGTCGTCCCCGTTTGTCTCGAAGACCACCCGCCGCTTGCGGCCCGGGACGATCAGATAGTGCCCCTCGGCGTCGTAGGCGTGTTGCCGCGTACGCACGCGTGGATAGCGGGTGCGGACCGTGCTCTCGCTGTCGCCGACGCGGATCCCGGCGCCCGTGCGCCACGTGCCCCTCGAAACGTCCACGCGCGCCAGCCGCCCCCGGATCGTCATGACCGAGAGGCCGCGGGCGCCACCGATGTTCCAGATGGCGCAGGGGCCGGTGCTGTAGACGAACTTGAGTCGTCGCCCCGTCCGCCGCTCGATCTTCGTCCTGTTCAGGCCGACCTTCAACCGCCCGAAGCCGTGGCGCGACAGACGCCAGCGGTGCAGGTCGGGCTGCGCGGCGGCCGCCGCGGCGAGGGACGCACGGTGCGAGGGCGAGCCCTCCGGCCGCGCCAGCGCGGGAATCGCGGCCAGCGCCATGGCGAGACCGATCAGGCCGACAGTCAGTAGGGGAGAGCGCATACGGGGCGCTTTACCCACGGAGCGTGGGGGCGTCCACACACACGAGCACGTCGAGCCCCCGAGCCCAGGTGATGTTGCCCGTGGTCAGCGCCACGTGCCTGTTGTGCTTGAGATTGCGGGCCTTCTGCTCGCGCAGCCCGGTGCAGAAAAGCACCGTTCCCTCCTGCGTCACGGCGATCAAGGGGGGTCACATGCGGCCGGCCGTCGGCCCGCACGGTGGTGATCCAGTACAGCTCGGCCTGTTCGAGAACGCGCATGGGGTCCGACCACGGCGTCGGGTCGGCCTCGGGTTCGCCGAAGCGGCTGTCGATCTCTGCGGTGCATCGGACTTCATCGTGGTTCGGCCCTCCTCGGTTCAGACGTGGGCGTGCAGGTCGGCGATCGCGTTCACGAAGACCTCGAGCTGCTTCGTCGTCCAGCACTCGAACACGCCGTCGCAGTGCGGCTCGTAGGCCGACATCACCGAGTCGCCGTAGTTCCAGTAGAGGCGCGGCTCGGGGTTGATCCAGAAGGTGCGGCCGGCGCGCTCGGCCAAGTGGGCGAACACCTGGGCGTGCGGCTCGCGGCCGTTGGTGCGGGCGTCGCCCAGCACGATCACGGTGGCGCGCGGGTCGAGGTCGTCGACCACGTTGTCCAGGAACTCGAGCCAGACGCGGCCATAGTCGGTGTAGCCGGACACGTCGGCCACGCCCGCGTCGGTGGCGATCCGGCGGGAGACCACCTCGAACGAGCGCTCGCGCTCGAAGACGTCGGTGACCTCGGAGATGCGCTCGACGAAGACGAACGAGCGCAGCTTGCGGAACTGGTCGTGCAGCGCGTGCAGCACCGACAGGAAGAAGACGCTCGCGCTGGTGACGCTGGTCGACACGTCGCAGAGCACGTAGAGCTCGGGTCGGCGCGGCCGCCGCGGCCTGTACTTCAGCTCGAGCGGCACGCCGCCGGTCTGGAGCGAGGCCCGCATCGTCCGGCGCACGTCAACCTGCCAGGAGCGGCGCCGGCCGCGGTGCTCGCGGCCGTGCGAGGCCAGCCGCCGCTTCATCTGGGCCACCACGCGGTGGACCTGCGAGAGGTCCTGGGTGGGGTTGGTGGGCAGCGAGCGGTCGAGCTCGCGCAGCGGCTTGGCGGGCGGCAGAGCCTGGGTGCGCTCGATCATCTGGCGCTCGAGCTCGCGCCGGACGTGCTTCTCGAACTCCTGAAGGCGGTCGCGCGGCACGGCTTCGGGATCGGGCCGCTCGGCGCTCGGGCGCTCGCCCTTGAGGCCGAGCGTGCGCCGGATCCGCTGCACGTCCACGCCGATCACCCCGGAGCCCTCCCCCTGGCGCCCGAAGGCGGCGATGGCGAGCCGGGCGAGGTCGCGCATCTCGCCGTCCGAGCCGGCGCGGATCGCGGCCCGGATGCGCTCGCGGAGGGCGTCGAGGTCGAGGCCCTCGGCGCCCTCGAAGCGCTCCTCGTGAAGGCCCTGCTGCACGGCCTCGCGCTCCACCGCGCGGAAGAAGAAGCGGTCGAACAGCACGTCGAGCACGTGCCGGTCCTCCTGCGACTTGGCGAGCGTGGCCGCGAGCGCCTCGCGGAAGGCCTCGCGCGACGTCCAGCTCACCGCGTCGAGCGCGCCGAACGCGTCGAGCAGCTCGGAGGTGCCGACCGCGAGCCCCTCCGCCCGCAGCTCCTCCGCGAACGCGACGACCCCGGCCGGGAGGCTCAAGTCGCGGCCGCCCCGAGCCGCACGCCGACCCGCTCGGCCACGGTGTCGAGGTCGGTGCGGTGCTTCACGATGATCGACAGCGTCGAGCGGAACACGTCGGCGTCGATGTCCTCGGCGCCGAGCAGCAGCAGCGCGCGCGCCCA
>JBOGXT010000225.1:0-4968 GCA_050694635.1 Thermoleophilaceae bacterium | reverse complement strand
CGGCTCGGGCTCGGGCGGCAGGTCGAGCACGCCGCTGCGCGCGTCGTAGCCGAGCAGCGCGCTCTCGCGGGACAGGCCGTGGCGGGCGCCGCCGCGCAAGCGTGGCTTGCGGGGCGGCGGATCAGTGGGGGTGCGTGGCTCAGCCACGCTCGAAGGGCAGCTCGACGACCTGCGCCTCGGCGGTGCCTACCCGCACGGTGTCGCCCGGCGACGCCTCGCGCCGCACCAGGGCGAGCGCGATCGGGCCGAGCCGCGGCGACACGCAGGTGGAGCTCACCCGCCCGACGACCTTCTCGCCGAGCAGGATGTCGGTGCGCCGCTCGACCGGCTCGGAGAGGCGCAGGCCGCGTAGGTGCCGGTTCGGCTTGCCCCTCCAGTGCAGCCGGGCGACGGTCTCCTGCCCCACGTAGCAGCCCTTCTCGAAGTCGACGGCGCGCTCGTTGATGCCGGCTTCCTGGGGCATGGTCTCCGCATCCATGTCGACGCCCAGCCGCGGCCGGCCGGACTCGATGCGCAGGCACTCGGCGGCCTCCTCGGAGACCTCCTCCACACTGAGCTCCGCGCGCAGCTCGTCCGCGCGCGGCCTGCCGCAGAGCACGTCGAGGCCGAGGTCGGTGCGGACCCAGAGCCCGGCGCCGGAGTCGGTGAACGAGTGCTCGGCCTCGGGCGGCGCCTCCCCGGCGAGCCCGTCCGCGGCCGGGCCGATCAGCGACAGGGTCGCGTGGTCCTCGGTCAGGTCCTCCCACTGGACGTCACGCCCGAGCGTGTAGGTGACGAGCATGTGGCGCAGGACGGCGTGGCCGACCGCCTCGCTGTCCAGCCAGAGGAAGTCCTCGCCGCGGAGGATGCGCAGGTCGGTGCGCAGCTTGCCCTTGTGGTTGAGGATCGTGGCGTAGCAGCCTGTGCCCGGTTCGAGCGACTCCACGTCGTTGCTCACCTGGCCCTGCAGGAAGTCGACGGCCTCGCCGCCGCGCACGACGAACTTGGCGCGCTGCGAGCGGTCGGCCAAGCCGGCGGCCTCCGTGAGCAGCTCGTACTCGCTGGTGGCGATCACCGTTCGATCGTACTCGCGCGCGCTTTTAGTCGCGCCTAAAATCTGCTTCAATAGCACCTCATGCGCAGGTTGTGGGAGAACAAAGTCTCGCGGCGCAAGCTGCTGGGCGGCGCCGCCGCCACCGGCGCCGCGCTTCCGGTGCTCCACGAGGTCGTCCCGCACCGGGGCCTTCACGGCGGCACGTCCGCCGCCCAGGCGGCCGTCGAGAATCACCGCCGGGCGCACCGCGGAGTGGACCACCTCGGCGCGGTCGGCCGCGTCGACCCGCGCGTCAACGGCTTCGACCCCCAGGTCATCCTGCGCGACTTCGACGAGGGCACCGTGCGCGGCGGCGTGCGCGAGTGGGACATCGTGGCCGAGGACAAGGAGATCGAGGTGGCCCCGGGCGTCAAGTACGCGGCCTGGACCTACAACGGCCGCGTGCCCGGTCCGACCCTGCGCGCCCGGGAGGGCGAGCGCCTGCGGGTCAACTTCACCAACGGCGGCGGACACCCTCACACGATCCACTTCCACGGAATCCACCGCGACGTGATGGACGGTGTGGCGGGCGTGGGACCGGGCAATATCGCGCCGGGTCGGTCGTTCAGCTATGAGTTCGACGCCGAGCCGTTCGGGCTCCACCTCTACCACTGCCACTCGACGCCGCTGGCCGACCACATCGCCAAGGGCCTCTATGGCGCCTTCATCATCGACCCAAAGGACAGCCGTCCACCGGCCGACGAGCTCGTGATGGTGATGAACGGGTTCGACACCAACTTCGACCGCTCGAACGAGATCTACGCGGTCAACACGGTCGGCTTCGCCTACCTGAACGACCCCATCCAGGTAAAGCGCGGCGAGCTCGTGCGGATCTACTTGGTGAACATCCTGGAGTTCGACCTCCTCAACTCCCTCCACGTCCACGCCAACTTCTTCGACTACTACCCGACCGGCACCAAGCTCGAGCCGCGCGACTTCACCGACACGGTCATCCTGGGTCAGGGCGAGCGCGGCATCCTCGAGCTGCGCTTCCCGTTCACCGGCAGGTTCATGTTCCACGCCCACGTGTCCGAGTTCGCCGAGCTCGGGTGGATGGGCTTCTTCGAGGTCGTCGGATGACGCGAACGCCGTCGCATACCGGCGTCCTCGGCCCTCGGCGTGCCCAGCACGCCTTCGGACCCGCGTCCTTGGTCTGCTCGGCCTTCGCGCCCCCGACGACCTCGAAGTGTCGGTGACCATGGAGGCGGCTGCCGCCACCCGGACCCGCCGCCGGCCGGCGTGGCTGGCGGGGCTCGTCCCGCTCGTCGTGCTTGCCGTGGCGATCGGGCTGTTCGTCGCGCTCGACGCGCCGGGGCTCGACCGGATCGGCGTGCCCGAGGAGGAGCTGACCGTCGAGCGGACGGTCCTGAAGCCGGGCGAGATCGAGCTCCACCTGCGAAACGACGGCGCCGACCCGGTGCGGATCGAGCAGGCCATCGTCAACGACGGCTTCGCCTCCTTTAGCCAGACCGACGAGGAGATCGGCCGTCTGGCCGCCACCGAGGTCAGCGTGCAATACCCGTGGATCGAGGGGCAGGCCTACGAGGTGATCCTGCTCACGTCCACCGGCGGCACGATCGACCACGCGATCGACGTCGCGGTCGAGACGCCCGACGCCGACCTGAGCTTCTACGGCCTGATGGCGCTGATCGGTCTCTACGTGGGCGTGATCCCGGTGGCGATCGGGATGCTCTGGCTGCCCTGGGTTCGCACCGTGGACGCCCGGTGGATGCGCTTCCTGCTCGCCTTCACCGTCGGGCTGCTCGCCTTCCTCGGCATCGACGCGCTGCTCGAGGGCACCGAGCTCGCCGGCACCGGCCCCGAGGCGCTGGGCGGCGCCGCGCTCGTCTGGCTGGGGGCGGTGGGCGCCTACCTGGTGCTGGCGGGTGTGGACGGCTGGCTGCGCGGGCGCGCGCAGCGGACCGGCGAGGACGCCGTCGGCTCCGGGGGTCGCCCGCTCGGCGTGCACGCCGCCTTCCTCGTGGCGATCGGCATCGGCCTCCACAACCTCGGCGAGGGGCTCGCGATCGGCTCGGCGTACGCCGTCGGCTCGCTCGCCCTCGGCGCGGCCCTCGTGGTCGGCTTCGCGCTTCACAACACGACCGAGGGCCTGGCGATCGTGGCCCCCGTCGCGCGCTCCGGGGCGGCGCGGCTGCGGACTCTCGTCCTGCTCGGCCTGCTCGCCGGCGCGCCTGCGGTGCTCGGCGCCTGGATCGGCGCCTCGGCCTTCAACCCCAACGCCGCGGCGCTCCTGTTCGGCGTGGGCGCCGGCGCGATTGCCCAGGTGATCGTGCAGATCCTCCCGCAGGTGCGCGGCCACGACGGCCCGCTGCTCAGCCCGCTGGTGAGCGCCGGACTCCTGACCGGCCTGCTCGTCATGTACGCAACCGGCCTCATGGTGAGCGTGTGATGGCGGTCCGGCCTGAGATCTCCGACACCGTGCAGGACTACTCGAAGGCGATCTGGTCGCTGGCCCAGCGCAGCGCGCACCCGGTCTCGACCTCGGCGATCGCGGAGCGGCTCGAGGTGTCGCCGGCGTCGGCCTCGGCGATGGTCAAGCGGCTCGAGTCGATGGGCCTTGCCACGCGCGAGCCCTACCATGGCGTGCGGCTCACGCGCGCGGGGGAGCGGGTGGCGCTCGAGGTGCTGCGCCATCACCGCCTGCTCGAGCTGTACCTGGCCGAGGCGCTCGGCATGACCTGGGACCGGGTGCACGAGGAGGCCGAGGTGCTCGAGCACGCCATCTCGCCCGAGCTGTCCGAGCTGATCGCGGCCAAGCTCGGCAACCCCACGCGCGACCCGCACGGCGACCCGATCCCCAGCGCGAACGGGGAGATCGACGAGGTGCCGACCCGCTCGCTGGGCGAGCTCGGTGCGGGAGAGCGGGGCCGCTTCGCGCGGGTCTCCGACTCGAACTCGGACATGCTGCGCTACCTCTCGGAGCGCGGGATCGCGCCGGGCGACGAGGTCGAATGTGTCGGCCGCGAGCCGTTCGGCGGCCCGCTCACCGTGCGCGCCAACGGGCGCGAGCACGCGCTCGGCGACCTGCTGGCGCGGGCCATGCGGGTGGAGCCGGTCGGGGCGGGACACGCACGCCGGTAGGGTTCGCGAGGTGATGGCGCTCGCCGACGAATTCCAGGCCGTGGTGGACTCGCTGCCGCCCGACTGGACCAACCTCGAGCTCGACCTTCGCATCGCCGACGAGGACCGCTACGTCGAGGCGGCCACGCTGCTGACCCAGATCAACGCCATGCCGTACTCCGAGCACGACTGGCACTGGCGGCTGCGAGTGGCGCACGAGTTCGGTCACGCGGCCGCCCCCGAGACGGTGCGGGGCACGCTGACGCTGCTCGACGACCAAGGCGTCGAGGGCGAGCTCGCGGTGCGGGAGGCGCGCTCCGGGCGGGTGGAGGTCGTGCAGATGTGGGGCCGGCCGGAGTCGGTGCGCCAGGAGTTCCGCCGCCGCCGGGCGCAGTAGGGCCGATGGCCCGCGTGGGGCTCGTCAGCCCGGACCTGCTGTTCGGATCGAAGGTCGAGGGGGCGCTGCGGGTCGCCGGGCACGAGGTGGTGCACGGCAGTGAGGGCGTCGAGGCGGTCGTGGTCGATCTCACCCAGGGCGAGGTCCCGCCACCGCCGGGAGGCGTCCCGGCCCTCGGCTTCTATTCGCACGTGGAGCAGGACACCCGCCGCGCGGCCGAGGCGGCGGGCTACGACCTGGTGGTGCCGCGCTCGCGCATGAACCGAGAGGCGGCGGCGCTGGTGGAGCGGCTGCTCGCCGGCTAGGGCGCGAAGGCCCGGTCCACGTCCGGGCGGCGGTCCAGGATCCCGAAGCGAACGTCGAAGCTCGCCCAGCCCTCGAGCGCGGCGAGGTCGAGCCGGATGGGAGGGCGCAGGGC
>JBOGXT010000224.1:0-3267 GCA_050694635.1 Thermoleophilaceae bacterium | reverse complement strand
CCGCGGCGGCGGCGCCGTCCTCGGCCGCCCGAGCCGCCGCGGCGTCGGGCCCTGTGGCGGCGGCGGCGAGATGGCGGGCACGCGGCTCGGGGTCGACCGCGATGTCCGCGAGCCGTTCGTGTGTCTCCCGCCGCCGGCGAGGGGGCAACGACTCGTATGCGGCCGCGGCGAGCAGTGGATGGCTGAAGCGCAGCATGCCGGCGTCCTCCCCGAGCACACCGGACCGAAAGGCGGCGTCGAGCGCCTCCTCATCCGCGAGCACGGCGGAGATCGTCGCCAGGTCGGGTTGCCCGGCGGCGGCGACCGTCCCGAGCGCCTCCACCGTCGCCGGCGGCAGCGCCGCGAGCCGATTGCCGACCAGCCGCTCGAGCGCCGCGCCGCGGACGTTCGGTTCGCCTCGCTCGACCACGTCCGCGCCGATCGAGCGGCAGAGCTCGAGTGCATAGAAGGGATTCCCGCCGGAGAGATCGTGGATGCGGCGCAGATGCGGCAGGGGCAGATGCCTTCCCAGGTCGCGCGCGACCAGATCGCGTAGCTCCTTGAGCTCGAGCGGCGCAAGCTCGAGGCGCTGGACGCGCTCGGTCGGAATCCCGAGATCGAGCGGTGCCGCGCCGCCGGTCCGCCCGGCGCCCAAGAGGCGGACCTCCTCTCCGTCGAGACGGCGCAACGCGTGGCGGAGCACGTCGCCGGACGAGCGGTCGAGCCACTGCAGGTCGTCGATCGCCACCAGGAGCGGGCGCTCCGCCGCGGCGAGGCGCAAGAGGCCCCGGGTGCCGGCGTTGAGCCCGAGCGGATCTGCCGAGGCCTCGGGGTCCTCCTCACGCCGGAGCGCGATTCGCAGCGCCCGCTCCTGGGGTTCGGGCAGGCCGCGACCGTGTTCCTCGATGAGGTCGCCGACAAGGTCGGCGACCCCGGCAAGAGCAAGGCCGGCATCGCTCTCCAGCGGCCGGGTGACGAGCACCCGGTGCCCCCGCTCACGGGCGATGTCGAGGCCGAGCTGCCAGACGGTTGTCTTGCCGATCCCCGCTGGCCCTTCGAGCACGACGCCCGCGGGCGCCGGCTCCGCGAGGAGGGCGTCGACGGCAGCGAGCTCGCGCTCGCGCCCGACCACCCGCGTGTCTGCGGGGGGCGAGCCGTCGCGGCCTCCCGGGACCATCTCGGGGCGATCGTAGTACGTCTCCGACGCCGTCCCGGGGTCGATCCCCAGGCGGTCGCCCAGCCGCGTCGCGATCTGCGTTGCGTGCAGGCCGTGCTCGAAGGGAAACCCATCGCGAGGTCCGTCGCCAGGCACAACGCCGCGACCATCTCCGCGGTTCGTACGCGCTCCTGGCTAGGGCTGCCTCGTCTGGCACGTCGCGACAGTACCCGAGCCCTCGGCAGGGCCCGGCACGAACGCGGGAGTGCTGCTTGCGGCATGGATGCGAGCGTGTGCGCGGCTAAGCTCAGCGCGCCCGCTCCGGACGACGGGCAGGCGTCTCGCTGAGCGCGGCCGGGGCTTCCGGAACTCGCGCGCGTTGCGGAAGCGCGTGGTCAGACCGCTTGGTTCCAGGAAGCGTGGACCTCAAACGCCTTCCGCTCAGATGCCCTGCGACAGAATGTGCCGGTGGCAGCGACATCAAGAACCGTCGCCCTCGGCGACCATCGCCTGAATCGGATCGGCCTCGGCACCAACCGGCTGACCAAGACAGCGAAGAACCGTTCCTTTCTCGAAGCGACCATCGGCGCGGGAGTGAACTTCGTCGATACGGCCCACCTCTATGCCGGTGGCGAAAGCGAGGGCGCCATCGCCATGGCGTTGGCGCCGTTTGCTGATGATCTCGTGGTTGCGACCAAAGGCGGCTATCACGCAGGCGGTGGGACCGAGGGACTGCGCAAGGAGCTTGAGACGAGCTTCGAGCGGCTCCGAACCGACCACATCGTTCTCTACTACCTGCATCGGGTTGACCCCGACGTTCCGCTTGAGGAGTCGATGAGCCTCCTGAAGGAGTACCGCGACGCCGGCCGAATCACGCACGTCGGCCTCTCCGAGGTGAGCGACGAACAGATTCGGCGCGCACGGTCCGTGGTGCCGATCGCTGCCGTCCAGAACGAATACAGCCTGTCGGCGCGCGGCTCCGACGAGGTCGTCGACTACTGCACCTCCGAGGGCATCGCCTTCGTGCCCTTCTATCCCCTCCATGGCGACCAATCGCCGGCCGTAGCCGAAATCGCGCGGCGCTACGACGCGACTCCAAGCCAGATCAGGCTCGCTTGGCTTCTGCACAGATCACCGGTCGTGCTGCCGATCCCGGGGACGCTCTCAGTTCAGCACCTCCGCGAGAATCTTGCGGCGCTCGATATCGAGCTGTCCGCCGGGGATTTCGAGACGCTGAGCGCACGCGGCTGAGAGTCGGAGCGTTCCTGCACGCTCGTCATCGCGCAATGCAGGAGCGCGCTCGTCGACACCTCAGACGCTCGCGCGTCGTCCGGAGCAGGCACGTTGAAGCCGGCTAACTTGGTCTCCGTGGACCCGGGATGGTCCAAACGACCAAGGCAAGGACAAATGGACGCACAGTTCTGGGACGAGATGTATCGCAGCCGTGACCAGGTCTTCAGCGGCGCCCCCAACGGGGTGCTCGTCACCGAGGTCACCGACCTGCCGCCAGGGCAAGCGCTCGACGTGGGATGCGGTGAAGGCGCCGACGCGCTCTGGCTGGCCCGGCGCGGCTGGCAGGTCACCGCAGTCGACATCTCCCGGACCACGCTGCAACGCGCTGCCGCAGCAGCCACGGACTGTTACTGGCCGCGTGGCGTGGACACGGGCCGACCTGACCATCACACCACCCCCAGCCGGCGCGTTCGATCTGGTCTCCGTCCAGTACTTCCCGCTCCCCCAGCCGGACCACACCGCGCTACGCGGCCTGCTGGACGCCGTCGCACCCGGCGGCACCCTGCTCATCGCCAGCCACGATCCCGCCGACCTATCCCCACGCCACGAGCACGGCTTCGATCCCAGCGACTACTACCAGCCCGACGACATCGCCAGACAGCTGGACTACAACTGGACCGTCCTGATCAACGAAACCCGCCCACGAACCGCTCCCCCACCCGCGGGCACACACCACACCCACGACACCGTCCTGCGAGCACAACGCCTGCGGTGACGCGCCTCCCACTTTCGACCGCCCGACCGAGGGCGACGAGGTAGCGGCTGGCCGGGGAGGGCACCGAGACCACGCCGGGGAGGCGCTGGACGTCGTCCGCGGCGGCGCCGTGGTTCCAGACGAC
>JBOGXT010000223.1:0-5225 GCA_050694635.1 Thermoleophilaceae bacterium | reverse complement strand
GATCAGGAGCACGTCGGCGTCCACTTGGATCATCACCGAGAACGCGAGCCGGACCTGCATCCCCGAGGAGTAGTTCTTCAGCTTCAGCTCACGGAACTCCTCAAGCTCGGCGAACTGGATCACATGGTCAATGCGCTCGCGCGCCTCCCGGCGCGAGAGCCCGAGCATGACCGCGTTGATGAGGATGTTGTCGGCTGCGGGCAGGTCGGGGTTGAATCCCACCCCCAGTTCAATGAAGGTCGCGAGGCGACCGTGAACATCGACGCCGCCCGAGTCGACCGGATAGATTCCGGCGAGACACTTGAGCAGCGTGCTCTTGCCCGAGCCGTTCCGCCCCACGATCCCGAAGAACTCCCCCGGCGCGACATCGAAAGACACGCCGGCGAGCGCCTGGAGGTCGTCGGCGCCGCTGCGCCGGAGCGGGTGGAGCGCGCGCTCCTTGAGCGTGTTCACACGCTCGTGCGGGATCCGGAAGCGCTTCGAGACGTTCTCAACCGAGACTGCAGGACCAGGGTCGCTCACGCCGCGAAACCTACCTTCAGCCCGCGACCAGCAAGAATCAGCGCCGCATGGGAACCAGGGCCACATCCATCGAGCGGGCGCGCGCGCTCGCCGCGCGGGGAGCCGTGGGACGGGTGCTGCGGCGCCTGGCGCGGCGCCCGGGCGTGAGCGACCCAACCCGCACGTCACCGCTGCACCAACTTGAGCGCCGAATCGAGGGGCTGGAAGCCGAGCAGCTGCCGGAGCTGGTCGACGATCTCGTTGATGCAGTCGAGCAGCTGCGCCAGCGCGTGGAGGCCGCCGAGGTGGTGGCGGAGGCGAGCCGCGCCGTCCCCTATGCGAGCGGGGGCGTGCTTCGCACATTCCGGGACCCGCACGCTGGGCTCGTGCTCGGCTTTCGCGGCGCGGGCGGCGCGGCCGCATACCGAGAGTTCGAGGATGTCTTCCGTGGCCCTGAGGAGCGCGTGGCGGAGCGCCAGCGTGTCTACCTCGACCTGCTCGCCGGCCAAGCGCCCGTGCTGGACGTGGGCTGCGGCCGTGGCGAGCTGCTCGACCTCCTGCGCGAGGGGGATATTGACGCCCGAGGCGTCGACGCTGACGCCGGAATGGTTGCCCGCACGCGAGACAAGGGCCACGAGGTCACGCTCGCGGACGCGAACGAGCACCTGGCTGGGCTCGAGCCGGAGTCGCTCGGCGCCGTCTTCTGCGCTCAGTTCGTAGAGCACCTCCCCTACGTCGAGCTGCACCGCTTCCTCGAGCTCGCCCACCGCGCGCTCCGGGCCGGGGGCGTGCTGATCGCCGAGACCGTCAACCCGCACGCCCCGCAGGCACTCAAGGTCTTCTGGGTCGACCCCACCCACCAGCACCCGCTCTTCCCGGAGACACTGCTCCTCCTCTGCCGCGTCGCCGGGTTCGGGTCGGGTTTCGCATTCCACCCGCTCGGCAGCGGCCACGTCGAGGAGGACCGGCACCGCGAGGGCGAGTACGCCGTGGTGGCCGAGCGGTGATTCGATTCTGCTCGTTCGCCACGGCGGACCGGCTGCCGCACCTGCGGCTGCTTGCCGCGGCCCTCGCGCGGCATCACCCGGCATCGCCGCCGCTAATGGCGGTCGTGGTAGGCGGCGCCAGGACCGACGAGCCTTTCGCGACGATCGATCTCGCTGATACGGATCCGCCCGTCGTGCAGGAGCTTGCCGCCGACCAGCGCTGGGCCGAGGTCGTCCAGGTGCTCCAGCCACGCCTCCTTGAGCGGCTGCTCGCGGACGGCGCCGATGTTGCCGTCTGGCTGGACGCCGCGGTAGACGTCCTCGCCCCGCTCGAGCCCGTGGAGTGCCTGGTGGCAAGCCACCCGCTTGCGGTGGCAATGCGGCTCGCCGGTGATCCGCCGATCGACGATCGCCAGCCCGATGTCAGGCAGCTGCGCGCGGCTGGTCGCGTCGAGCCGGGGATGGTCGCCGCCGCGCCAGCGGCGGGACCGATGCTCGAATGGTGGGCCAACCGCGCCGCGCCCGCTGGACGGACCCCGTCGCGCCCCGGCCGTTGGCTCCAGACCGCGCCGAGCGCGTTCCGTGACCTCGGCATCGTGTCCGACCCCGGATGCGGCCTGAGCGCGTGGAACGCGCATCAGCGGCGCCTCGAGCGCGACGGCGACACTCTGCTCGCAAACGGCCGACGACTCCGCTACCTGCATCTCGACAGCTTTGATCCGACCCGGCCGTTCCTCATCTATCGCGGCTTCGACCGCACGGCGCTGAGCGACGAGCCGCTGCTGGCCGAGGTCTGCGCCGACTACGCGCGTCGGCTGCTCGAGGCGGGTTGGAAGGACACCCGGCGCAGTAATGACATCGGTCGTCTGCTGCCGAACGGAAGCGTCTTCGACGACCGACTCGCGCGCCTCCACGCCGAGGCCGCCGCGGGCGGCGCCAATTTCGGCGACGTGTTCTCACCATCAGGTTGCGAGGCGTTCGGCCGTTGGCTCGCCGAGCCGGCTCCGCGAGGTGCAGGCCACGGCGTGACGCGTTACCTCTTCCACGTCTACCGCGAGCGCGACGACGTCATTCGCGCCTACCCCGACCTCGACGGCCCGGACGGGTCGGGCTTCGCCGGCTGGGCATGGGTGTTCGGGGCGCGTGAGATGGACATCCCCGAGCGCTACCTGCCGCCCCGGCCGCAGGGCATCGACCCCCCGGAGTGGATCAAGCGGCGCGACACGCCCTTGACCGGCCCACCCGAGCGCCTGCCGCGCGGTTCGTGCCCGGCGCCGGCGGTCAACGTCGTCGGGATCCTACACGGGACCCTCGGCCTCGGCGAGGCGGCACGCGGCTACGTGCGGGCGCTCAAGGCCGTCGGCGTGCCGGTCGGCGCCTCCTCCGTCGATCTCCGGACCCTCGTGGGACCCGGCGCCCCGGCCCACGACGAGGGCTATGGGCTCGTCGACTTCGAGGAGCTCGAGCAAGTGGACAGCGGGTTCAACCTCGTCTGCGTCAACGCTGATGAGCTGCCACGCTTCGCCGACTGGATCGGCGAGTCATTCTTCCGCGAGCACCCGACGATCGGGGTGTGGGCCTGGGAGACGGATCGCATCCCCGATCGGTGGGCGCCGGCCTTCCGGCTCGTAGACGAGATCTGGGTCTACTCGAGCTACGTGGCGGAGAACCTCGGCCGCGTGTCGCCAGTGCCGGTGGTGCCGGTGCCGCCGCCGGTTGTCCCCCCCGACCCCGCGGGCGCCTCGGTCGATCTCGGCGTCCCGCCCGGCTTCCGCTTCCTGTTCATGTTCGACTTCCTGTCGACGATCCAGCGCAAGAATCCGGTCGGCCTGATCGAGGCCTTCCGCTCGGCCTTCGCGCGGGGCGAGGGACCGCAGCTGGTCGTCAAGACGATCAACGGCCGACATCGCTTCGAGGCGCTCGAGGAGGTCCGCTGGGCCGCGCGAGGCCGACCCGACGTCCACGTGGTCGACCACTCGCTGTCGCCGCGCGCGCGCGATGCCCTGCTGGTCAGCTGTGACTGCTACCTCTCGCTCCACCGCAGCGAAGGATTCGGACTGACGCTCGCCGAGTGCATGGCGCTCGGAAAGCCCGTGATTGGCACGGCGTACTCGGCCACGACCGACTTCATGACCGAGGAGAACAGCTACCCCGTCTCCCACGGGATGACGCGCGTGGGCGCCGACTGCGAGATCTACCCGGCCAGCGGCACCTGGGCCGAGCCCAACCTCGCCGAGGCGGCTGCGCAGATGCGGCGCGTACTGGAGCGGCCCGACGAGGCCCGCGCGCGCGGCGAGCGGGCGCGGGCCGACATCGAGCGGCTGTACTCACCGGCGGCGGTGGGAAAGCGGGCGCGGGCTCGGCTGGAGGAGCTGCGCGGGCTCTGGGTCTAGCCGAACTCAGCGGCGGCCGCGCGCCTCGTGGCCGGCGCGGTAGAACGCCCGCAGCAAAGCGAACAGCGGGGCGCGCATGCGCGGCCGCGTGGCCACCGCCAGCAGTGCCCTCTGAATGTCCTGGGGCAGGTAGCCGCCTGGTCGAATCAGGCTGAAGCCATCGGGTCCGAACTCCTCCTCGAGCTCCCGCCAGCGGGCCAGCTCGACCTCGCGCTCGACCGCCTCGTGGGCCACGGCGCGCGCCTCGCGCTCGGGCAGCGACAGGGCGCGTTCGTAGACCTCAATCAGGGCGGCGGCGTGGTCATCCCAGCTCGACAGGGCGCCGGCTGCGCGGCGCAGCAACTCTACGTGGGCCGTGCGCTCCGGGGAAGCGGTCAGCAGCGGCAGCACGCGCTCGGCCGACACCTCCTCGTCCCATTGGACCAGCAGCGCCGCTTCAGCGGGGAGCACCTCGGCGAGCGACGCCTGCGGCGCGAACAGGCACGGCACGCCGGCGCGGCCCGCCTCGAACGGGACCAAGCCGAAGCCCTCGTAGAGCGTGGGGTAGGCGACCGCGGCGGCGTGCTTGTAGAGCCACGCCTTCTCGGGCTCGGAGACCGGACCGAGGCGGACGACGGCTTCCGCCAGTCCGGGCCGCTCGGCGATCAACGCATCCTCGTCGGGCCGCGACGAGCCGTGCTCGACTTTCCCTCCCGCGAACACGAGCGATCCCGTCCAGCCGCGCCGGCGCAGCGCATCGAGCAGATGCAGCGCGAAGACCTGGTTCTTGTGCTTGAAGTCGTTGCCGAGGCAGAGCAGGTAGCCGGCGTGAGAAACCGCGGACGGCAGGCCCTCGGGTCGCTGCGGCGGGCCTGCGAGCGCGACGAGCGTGTGCTCCGCCGCGATCGGCAACACGTGGGCGCGCCTCTCGTCGACGAGGTCGTCGGCGAGCGCGTCCTCGAGGGTGTGGCGCGACGAGAAGACGACGGCGTCGGCCATCGCCATCGCGAGCCGAGTGGCGCGCCGGTACTGGCGCCACCAGGAGAGCGTGGCGTGGTAGGCCGGGTTGCGGTAGGCGATTAGGTCCTGCTGCGTTACGACGACGCGGTCACCTAGACGTGCCAGCAGCTCCAGGTCATATGGGACCGCGACCTGGCTCGGGCGGTGGACGATGTCGACCGGCGGCGCGTCGGGAAGCGTTCCCGACAGGATCTTCACGCCGTTGAGTGATTCGAGGACTTCGCGCGGCTCGCCGCCCAGCTCAGCGCCGGGCAGCACCCGGAGCCGGTCGGCACCGGTGCGCGCCAGTGCGGCGACGAGCTCGAGCACGTGGGTCTGGGCGCCCGAGAGCGAGGCGCCTACGACC
>JBOGXT010000222.1:0-8569 GCA_050694635.1 Thermoleophilaceae bacterium | reverse complement strand
CGGAGGGGGCGGCGGCGGAGGCGGCGAGTTCGCGCCGTGAAACAGGTTCGTGCCCGGGGGCGGCTACGCGGACTTGGCGCCGGGCACGAAGCCTCGGGTCGGCTCCGCCCGACCCGACTGCGACGATCGCAGCGCGGCTGCGAACACTCGATGGGCCTCCAGCGCCTCCTGCGGGGTCAGGCAGCCGAAGCGAGCGCCGAGCGCGCCGGCGCGCTCGGCGAGGAAGGCCGCCCACATCTGCAGGATGGCATCGGCGAAGCCAAACTCGAAGATCGCGCCGGTGACCGTGGGGAACACCGACTGGCTTCCCACCTGATGCTCTTGCCAAGCCTGCCGGCCGTCGTCGAGCACGAAGCGCCGCACGGTCTTCGGCGACCGCGTGGAGAACTCCACGCCCCCGTCCATCCCTACGGCGCGCAGGATCCAGGTGTTGGCCTCGCCCGGGGCGATCCGCTTGGTCTCGATGGTGAGCGGGAAGTCCCGCTCCTCATCATCGACGGCAGCGATTAGCGTCGCGTTGTCAATCGTGTCGCACGGCACGGGCCGGCCGTCAGGGCCGGGGCGCTCTCGCACGATGTCCTGGGTGACCGCGTAGACCGTGCGCGGGAGCCAGCCGAGGCGCAGCGGAACGTGGAGGGCGTGCACGCCGAGGTCCCCGATCACGCCCAGCTCGCCGCAATAGCGCGTCTGACGCTTCCAGTTGATCGGCTTTCGCGGATCGAGGTCGCTCGAATGGAGGAAGCTCGCCTGCGCCTCGATGGGCCGGCCGAGCGCGCCCGACCGGATTTCCTCGATCGCAAGCTGGGCGCCAGGGAAGAAGGGCATCTCACTGGAGCAGCGCACGAATACCCCCCGCCCGTTCGATCGCAGCCACGATGCGCTCGCTCGCGGCAAGGTCGATCCCGAGCGGCTTCTCGGCCAGGAAGTCCTTCCCCGCGGCAGCGGCGTCGAGATAGAGCTGCTCGTGCATGTGATGAGGGACGGCGATGTAGACGACGTCGATCTCGTCGGCGGTGAGCAGCTCGCGGTGGTCGACCGTCAGGCGAGCGGCCGTCTCGATGCGCTCGAACCAGGCGAGGCGCTCTGGGTCGGTGTCGCAGACGCCGGCCACTACGGGGCGCACGGGATGGTCCTCGAGCGCCGACCAGCGCGCAATGGCGACGGCCGCCTCGCGGCCCATTAGGCCGCCGCCGATCAGCCCGACGCGGAGAGGCCCGGCTATCGGACCGCCTCGGCGTCGAGGATGGCGAGCGCCCGCTCCACCCGTGCGTCCTCGTGGACTATCGCCATCAGCGCACGCGTGATCCCGCGCGGCGAGGCGTGCTGGATGATGTTCCGGCCGTAGACGATGCCCGCGGCGCCCTGCTCGAGCACGACGCTAGTGCGCTCGAGCAGCACGTCGTCGGGGACCCGCCCGCCGCCGCGCACTAGCACAGGCACACGCGCCGCCTCCACCACGCGGTGGTATTGCAACAGGTCGTCGCTGGGGTCTGCCTTGATCACGTCGGCCCCGAGTTCCACCGCTTGGCGCACCACCCCGAGGATGCGCTCGACGTCGCCATCGACCCCGTAGGCGTCGCTCTCCGGACGTAAGACGAGTGGCTCAACCATCATCGGCATCCCCGCGCGCTCGCACTGCGGCTTCAGCCGGACGACGTTCTCGACGCAGTCGCGCCGGACCTCGGGGTGGCCCGGCACCTCAAGCAGGTTGACGACGACGCAGGCGGCGTCGAGACGCACCGCTTGGCCCACCGGGTCTTCGATCATCCGACTGTAGAGCAGCTCCGGCAGATCGCTGCCGTACACGTTGGCCACGTCGGTACGCAGCACGAGCGCGGGCTTGTCGCGGCCCGGCTGTGACTGCAGAAGCTCCGCCTGCCCCGCGGTCAGCTGGATTGCGTCCGGGCCCGCCTCGACCAGCCGCTCGACGGCCACGCGCATGTCCTCGATCCCGCGCAGAAAGGCAGGCTCCCCCACCAAGCCATGATCCACCGCGACGTCGAGGCAGCGGCGCGAGCGGGCGTCGAACAAGCGATTGAGGCGGTACGCGGTCACGCGCGCGCCCAACGCTAGGTGCCTCCTGACATCGCTGTCAAGCCGCACGGCGGCCGTGGGGCGCGGCCGCCCCAGCGTCGAGTTTGACAACGTTGTCAAAATCTGGGTCAAAGTAACGAACGGAGTGTCGGTGACAGCGACCACGGACGGCGCGAGCTTGGAACGCAAGGCCGGGCCGGCGGGTTCGTCGAGCAGACCGACGATGAAGGACGTCGCGCAGGCCGCCGGTGTCAGCCTGAAGACCGTTTCTCGCGTAGTGAACGGCGAGCCGGGCGTGGGTGCGCAGACGGCAAGGCGCGTGACCCAGTCCATCGCCCGGCTCGGGTTCCGCCGCAACGACCTTGCGCGCGGTCTGCGTCGCTCCTCGGCCACGCTCGGGCTGATCATCGAGGACCTGGCCAACCCGTTCTATTCGGCGATCGCGCGCACCGTGGAGGACATGGCGCGGCGCCAGGGCTACGTGGTGATCACCGCGAGCTCAGAGGAGAGTCCGAAGCGCGAGCGCGAGCTGGTCGCCACGCTGGTCAGCCGGCAGGTGGAGGGTCTCCTGCTCGTCCCCGCTGCCAGGGACCACGACTATCTGCGACCGGAGCTCTCGCTCGGCACGGAGGTCGTATTCCTGGACCGTCCGCCCGGCGGCATCGACGCGGACGTCGTGCTGATCGACAACGCCGGCGGCGCCCGTGCCGGAGTGGAGCACCTGCTCGCCCAGGGGCACCGCCGAATCGGGCTACTGGGCGACCCGCCACCCGTCTACACGGTCGCCGAGCGTGTGGCGGGCTACCGCGCGGCGCTCGAGGCCTGGGGCGTCCCCGTGGACGAGTCCCTGATCCGCCTGGACGCCCACCTGGTGGGCCAGGCCGAGCGCTCGACGCGCGAGCTGCTCGAGCTGCCCGACCCGCCCACGGCGCTGTTTACTGCCAACAACCGGGCCAGCGTGGGCGCGGTACGCGCCATCAGTCGGACGCCTGCCCGTGTCGCGCTGGTCGGCTTCGACGACTTCGAGCTCGCCGACCTGCTCCCCGTGCCGGTCACGGTAGTGCGCCATGACCCCAGCGAGATGGGACGGCGGGCGACCGAGCTGCTCTTCGCCCGGCTGGCGGGCGACGATCGCCCGCCGCAGCGGATCGTGCTCGGCACGGAGCTCGTTGTGCGCGGCTCCGGCGAGGTGCGACGATGAGGCCGCTGGCGCTTCCCCCCAACACGTTCCCGCGCTTCTACCGCGGCGGCGAGCGGATCGCGGAGCTGCGCGGTACTCCCGCCGCCGGGCACAGGCCCGAGGACTGGATCGGCTCGGTCACCACGGCCTTCGGCTCGGAGCGCGACGGCCTGACGCGTCTGGACGACGGCCGCACGCTCGTCGACGTCGTAGCCGCGGACCCCGAATCGTTCCTCGGTGCGGCGCACGTCGCCCGCCACGGAGCGGACCCGCGGCTGCTCGTCAAGCTCCTCGATGCCGGCGAGCGGCTGCCCGTGCACTTCCATCCGAGGGTGGCATTCGCGCGCGAGCATCTGGGCAGCCCGCACGGCAAGACCGAGGCCTGGGTGATCGTCTCCACCGAGGGCGGCGACCCCGCCGTGCACCTCGGGCTGCGCCAGGAGGTCGGGCTGGCGACACTCGCCGGCTGGGTCGAGCGTCAGGACGTGGCGGCGATGCTCGCCGCGATGGTCCGCCTGCCCGTGCGTCCCAACGACGTGATCTTCGTGCCGGCCGGACTGCTCCACTCGATCGGCGAAGGGATCCTCTTGGTCGAGCTCCAGGAGCCGAGCGATCTTTCCGTGCTGCTCGAATGGGAGGGCTTCGAGATCGACGGGCGCACCGACGGGCACCTCGGACTCGGCTTCGAAACGGCCCTGAGAGCCGCCGACCGTTCCCGGCTCGCGCCGTCCGACGTCGAGGGGCTCGCCGCGCGGCGGGGCGACGGCGGGCGCCCGGGGGTGGAGCGGCTCCTGCCTCCCGAGGCCGACGCCTTCTTTCGCGCCGAGCGCATCCGCCCGCGCCCGTTGTCGCCAGTGCCGCAGGAGTTTTCCATCCTCGTCGTGCTCGGGGGCGAGGGGCGGCTCGTGACCGATGGCGGGGAGCTCGAGCTGCGGCGCGGCCGCGCAGTGCTCGTCCCCCACGCCGCCGGTACGGGCTCGCTCGAGGGAGAGCTCGACGTCCTGCGCTGCCTGCCACCGGAGGCGAGCGTATGACGCCCGGCTTCCTGGTCGGCATTGACGTGGGCACGACCTACTGCAAGGCGGCAGTCGTAGACGGCGACGGAGCGGCTCGCGCCCACGGCCGCGTCCTCACTCCTTGGCGGCGTGTGCCAACCGGCGCCGAGGTCGAGCCCGAGCGGCTCGTGCAGGCCGCCGTGAGCGCGGCGGGGCGGGCGCTCGAGCGGTCCCCGGCGGCCCGCATCGAGGCCGTGGGAGTGACGAGCATGGCCGAGACCGGCTCGCTCCTCGACGCGGACGGCGAGCCCGTTGCCCCCGCCATCGCGTGGCACGACGAGCGCGGCGCGAAGGAGGCCGACGCGCTGAAACGTGACCTCGGCAACGAGCGCTTCACGGCGGCCACCGGCCTGCCGGCGAGCCCGCTCTGCACCCTCTCCAAGTACCGCTGGCTCCGCTCGTACCACGACGGCAGCGAGCGCGGCGTGCGCTGGCTGAACGTCGCCGAGTGGATCGTGCGCAGCCTGGGTGGGGACGAGGCGGGCGATCTCTCGCTCGGCTCGCGCACCGGCATGCTCGAGGTTGACCGCCGCGCCCCGTGGTCCGAGGCCCTTGAGTGGGCGAAGGCGCCGGCCGGCCTGCTGCCCGCGCCTGCACCGCCCGGTACGCCGGCCGGTCGTGTTACGCGCGGCCTCGAGCAGGCGCGCGGCGCGGTTCTCTGCGTGGCGGGACACGACCACCTCTGCGCCGCCGTCGGTGCCGGCGCGGTCCGCGAGGGCGACGTGCTCGACTCCTGCGGCACCGCCGAGGCGTTCGTGCGCTCGGTCGAGCCGCCGCTGCCCGCCGAGCGGCGGCTGCGGGCCGTGGCCGGCGGCGTGACCGTCGGCTGGCACGTGCTTCCGGACCGCCTGGCGCTGCTCGGCGCCTTGGAGTCGGGGCTCGCGCTGCAGCGCGTCCGGCGGCTCCTCGGGGTCGAGGACGCGGACGAGCTCGACGCCGAGGCGCTCGCCGTGTCGGCCGGAGCGGGCGGCCTGACGCTGGAGGACCTGACCGGTCTGCCCGTGAGCCTCGCCGGCCTCCCCTACGAGGCAAGCCGCGCGGAGGTCTGGCGCGCCGCGCTCGAGGCGCTGGCCACCCGCGGGAAGGCGGTACTGCGCACGATCGAGGAGCTGGCCGGCCCCACGAGCCGAATCGTCGTGACCGGCGGCGGCGCGCGCAGCGAGGCCATGCTGGCGATCAAGCGCTCGGCGCTCGGACCGTTCGAGCGACCACCGGTGCGGGAGGCCGGCGCCCGGGGCGCCGCGCTGCTCGCCGGCTGCGCGGCCGGTGTCTTCTCGGGCATTGGCGAGCTGCCAGCACCCGAGGCCGCGGCCATGGAGGCGTACTCATGACGGATCAGGCGCCGGCACGGAGGGCCACGGCGAACGGCGCCCTTCTGGAGGCGCGCGGGATCTACAAGAGCTTCGGCCGCGTGCGTGCCCTGCGAGGCGCGGACTTCGACGTCTACCGGGGCGAGGTCGTCGCGCTGGTCGGCGACAACGGGGCCGGGAAGAGCACCTTGATCAAGGTGCTGTCGGGAATCCATGCCGCCGACGCCGGCGAGATTCGCTTCGAGGACGAGCCGGTCAGCGTGGCCTCCCCGGAGGCGGCGCGCGCGTTTGGCATCGAGACCGTTTACCAGGACCTGGCGCTTGCCCCCGACCTCGACCCCGCGGCCAACCTCTACCTGGGGCGCGAGATCCTCCGCCCAGGACCCCTCGGCTGGCTCGGCATACTGGACAAGCCGGCGATGCGCCGCAGGACGAGCGAGGCGTTCGCCTCGCTCGGGGTGGGGCTGCAGAGCACCGACGTGCCCGTGGCCACCCTGTCCGGCGGCCAGCGTCAAGGAGTGGCGGTCAGCCGGGCGGTGACGTGGGCCAGCAAGATCGTGATCATGGACGAGCCGACCGCGGCCCTAGGCGTCGTCCAGACGCGCAAGGTCCTCGACCTGATCCGCCGGGTTCGGGACTCTGGGCTGTCGGTCGTCCTCATCAGCCACAACATGCCCGAGGTCTTCGAGGTCGCCGACCGGATCGAGGTCCTGCGCCTCGGTGAGCGCGTAGCCAGCTTCACTGCCACCGATGTGTCGATGGAGGACGTCGTCGGGGCGATGACCGGCGCACTTGGCCACCTTCCGAACCGCGACCGCGAGGGCCCCGCCGCGCCGGAGGGAAATGGGTGACGGGACCCGCGGAGGAGGCTCCGGCGCGAGCCGACGAGCTGGCAGCCGGGCGCGAGTTCGCCGAGGAGGAGTCCCCGGAGGAGCGCGCCTGGCTGCGGCGCCTGGCCGGCTCGAACGTCTGGATCTTCCTCATCCTCGGCGGCATCTGCCTCGTCTTCGCGCTCCTCAGCTTCGAGTCCTTCGCCTCGACGTCGAACATCCGCAACATCACCGTGGACGCTGCGGTGCTGCTGGTGCTGGCCGTCGGCAGCACGTTCGTCATCATCACCGCGGGCATCGACCTCTCGGTGGGCTCGGTGCTCGTATTCTCGGGCGTCGTTTCGGCCAAGCTGATGGAGGCCGTAGGCGGCGAGAGCACCGGGGTGATACTGCTCGGCCTCGTCGCCGCTCTCGGCTCAGGCCTCGCCTGGGGACTGTTCAATGGCTTCGTCATAGCCAAGCTCAAGGTCCCAGCGCTGATCGTCACGCTCGGCTCGTTCGGCGCCGCGCTTGGCTTCGCCCAGCTGATCACCGACGGAGTCGACGTGCGCGACGTGCCGTTCCCCCTGGTCGAGTCCGTCGGCACCGGGCTCCTGTTCGACCAGATCCCCTACCTGGTGCTGATCGCCGGCGGCGCGGCCCTCTTCTTAGCCTTCGTGCTGGCGATGACGCGCTTCGGCCGCCACACGTACGCCGTGGGCTCCAACGAGGAGGCGGCGCGCCGCGCCGGCATCAACGTCGACGGTCACCTGATCAAGGTCTACGCGCTTGCCGGCACGCTGTCGGGACTCGCCGGCTTCATGTCGCTCGCCCGCTTCGCCACCACCACGATCGGCGGCCACTCGACCGACAACCTCCAGGCGATCGCCGCAGTCGTAATCGGCGGGACGAGCCTGTTCGGCGGCATCGGCGGTGTGGCGGGGACCGTGGCGGGCGTCTTCATCCCGGCCGTGCTGGAGAACGGCTTCGTGATCCAGGGAGTTCAGCCGTTCTGGCAGGAGGTAGCCGTAGGGGGTGTCCTGATCCTCGCCGTTTATCTCGACCAGCTCAGACGACGTGCCCGCTTCCGCGAGTAGAGAGGAGAGTGCCCGTGGACCAAGACCGTCCTTGTCACGTGACCATAGAGAGGGGGCAACGTTGAGCAGACTCAGAGTCGCGCTGGCGCCGTGCCTGGTCCTCCTCGCCCTCATCGTCGCCGGCTGTGGTGACGACGATGGGGACGGCGGCGGCGGTGGCGGCGAGCGCAAGAGCATCACGCTCGTCCAAGGCGTGAAGGGTGACGAGTTCTACATCACGATGGGATGCGGGGCGCAGGAGGCCGCGCGGCGACTCGGGGTGGATCTCGAAATCACTGGTCCGGACGAGTTCGCCGCGGATGCGCAGACCCCGGTGCTGAACGCGGTCGTCGCGAAGAAGCCGGACGCGATCCTGATCGCGCCGACGGACAGCAAGGCCATGTTCGCGCCGATCCAGCAGGCCTCTCAGGCCGGCATCAAGATCATCCTCGTGGATACCACGCTCGAAAATCCAGACGTCGCCGAGTCGCAGATCGCGTCCGACAACGTCCTGGGCGGCCGCATGGCCGGCGAGGAGCTGCTCAAGCTCATCGGCGGTAGCGGCAAGGTCATGGTCGAGAACGTGAAGCCGGGCATCTCGACTACCGACCAGCGCCAGCAGGGCTTCGAGGAGGCCATCGAGGGGAAGCCGGGCGTCGAGTATCTCGGCACGCAGTTCAACGACGACCGGCCGGACAAGGCCGCGGCGCAGGTCAAGGCCCAGCTGGCGAAGGACCCGGACCTGAAGGGCATCTTTGCGGCCAACCTGTTCTCGGCCGAGGGCTCGGCCAACGGGCTGCGCGAGGCCGGGAAGCTGGGCGAGGTCAAGATGGTCGGCTTCGACGCCGGACCCGCCCAGGTGGAGCAGCTCGAAGAGGGCCTCGTGCAGGCGCTCATCGCCCAGCAGCCAGCTGACATCGGGAGCCAGGGCGTCGAGCAGGCCGTCAACGCTCTCGAGGGCAAGCCGGTGAAGGAGAAGATCACGACCGGCTACGTGACCGTCGAGAAGGACCAGCTGGACGACCCCAAGGTCAAGGCCGCGCTGTATAAGCCCGCCTGCTGAGACCGTCCCTGCTCACTCCGGGCCGGCGGCGCCGCTTGGCGC
>JBOGXT010000221.1:0-8546 GCA_050694635.1 Thermoleophilaceae bacterium | reverse complement strand
CGCCAGCTCGGCCCTCGCGCGCGCCTGCCGCTTCGCGTGCTCGGCCCTCTCGCGCGCCTGGGCCTTCACGTCGGCCTTGTGCGAGAGCGCCTCGACGGTCGCGCCGAGCTCGGCGCGCGTCCGCTCGATCTCGCGGCGCAGCTCCTCGGTCTCCCGCTCGGTCATGACCGGGTGTTACGCGGCCTCGGCGAGCGCCGCGACCTCGCGAAACTCGGCGAGGCGCTCGAGCGCCTTGTGCTCGATTCGCCGCACTCGCTCGGGTGAGAGGCCGAGCAGCCGGCCCGCCTCGCGGAGCGGCGTAGGGTCGTCCCCGTTGATCCCGTAGCGCAGCTTGATCACCCGGCGCTCCTGCTCCGGGAGCTGGTCGAGCGCGGCGCGCACAGTCTGGTCGCGCAGGCCGATCTCGACCTCCTCGTGCGGCTGGCGCTCCTCGCTGGCGAGCAGGTCGCCGAGCTCGGTGTTGCCCTCCTCGCCGACCGGCCGCTCGAGGCTCGTGATCGTGCGCATCACCTCACGCGTCTCGTGCAGCTCCTCGACCGAGAGCTCGGCCGCCGCGGCGATCTCCTCGTCGGTGGGGGGACGCCCGTGCTCGGCTGCCAGCTCGCGCTCCACCCGCGCGATCTTGCGCTCGCGCTGCCCGATGTGCACGGGGATGCGGATGGTGCGGCCCTGGTTCGCGAGCCCGCGCTGGATCGCCTGACGGATCCAGAAGGTGGCGTAGGTGGAGAACTTGTAGCCCCGGCGCCAGTCGAACTTCTCGGCGGCCCGGATCAGGCCCAGGATGCCCTCCTGGATCAAGTCGAGCAGCGCCAGCTCGTGGCCCTGGTACTTCTTGGCGAGCGACACCACGAGGCGCAGGTTCGAGTTGACCATCCGCTCCTTCGCGTCGAGGTCGCCGCGCTCGATGCGCTGCGCCAGCTCGACCTCCTCCTCGGCGGAGAGCAGGGGGTGGCGGCGCACGTCGCGCAGGAAGAGCTGCAGCGTGTCGCTCGTCATGATCACGAGCTCGTCGTGGTTGTAGACCGGGCCGGGCTGGGCGCCGTTGCCGGCGTCGTCGGCCACCTCGATCCCGCGCGCCTCCAGGCGCTCGTGGAGCGCCTGGACCTCCTCGTCGGGCAGCTCGAGCTCGTGCACCAGCTCCATCAGCTCGGAGAGGCTCACGGAGCCACGGTCCTCGCCACGCTCGACGAGCGCCTCGAACCGGCGCTCGGCGGATTCGTCCGCAATCGTCGGCATGTGACAGGTCTACCCCGGGTCCGGAGGGCGAAAACGAGTACCCGGAAGGAGGGATATGATGCCCGAGGCGCGGGATGTCCCCTGACCCGGGTGTCTGGCGTCACCCCCTTGAACGGGACGGGACGGGTCCGCCTCGCGGTACGAACCGGATCGTCGCAAACGACCCCTGCGACATCCCGTGCACGCCCGCAATCGAGACCCGTCCGCTCCCGGCCCGCTGCTGGCCGAGGTGACAAACGCTGTGGTCCGGCTGCACCGGTCGCACTACGGCAAGGGGCCGACGCGCTCGAAGTCCTACCTGCTCGACGACGTGCTGGTCTGTGTCATGCGCGACGTGCTCACGACGGTGGAGCGGACGCTGGTCGAGGCCGGCGAGCACTCCAAGGTGCGCGCGACTCGGCTCGCCTTCGAGGACGCGATGCGCGACCGCTTCGTCGAGGCGGTCGAGGGGATCCTCGGCCGCCGCGTGCTTGGGTTCACGAGCCAGGTCCTGGTCGAGCAGGACGTCGCGATCGAGATGTTCGTGCTGGAGGCCGCGAGCCAGTGACCGGCTAGGACGCCATCGCCTCCAGGCGCTTGCGCGGCTCCGCCAGGCCGGTCGCCGCCGAGCCGATCTCCGCCCACGGGTCGCCCTTGGCGCTCAGCCGACGCAGCACGGTCTTCACGGTCCAGCGGTCGGGGCGCAGCTTCGAGTCGGACAGCTCGTCCCACTCGATCGGCGTGGCCACCGGGGCGCCCGGCCGCGGCCGCGCGGCGTACGGCGGCACCGCGGTCTGGGCGTAGCGGTTGCGCAGCACGTCGACCAGGATGCGCCCGGCGCGCTTGGCCTTTCGGAACTCGGTGGTCAGCTCGTCCGGGTGGCGCGCGGCGAGCACCCCGGCGAACTCGTTCGAGAACTTCTTCACTTCCTCGAAGTCCGCCCGGCGCCTGAGCGGGGTCCAGACGTGGATGCCCTTCGAGCCGGTCACCTGCGCGAACGGCTCGAGGCCGATCTCGCGCAGCAGCTCGCCGGCCTGGCGGGCGGCCCGGCGCACGGCCGGGAAGTCCGCGCCAGCGGGCGGGTCCAGGTCGACGACCATGCGGTCGGGCTGGTGGACGCGGTCGGCGCGCGCGAGCCAGACGTGCGGCGTGACCATGTTCTGGCCGACGAGGTACGGCAGCGTGTCGGCGTCGGACGCCACCGCGTGGACCACCCTGCCGCCCTCCTTCGCGACGTCCACGCGGTGCACCCAGTCCGGGTAGTGCTTGGGCACGTTCTTGTGGAAGAAGCCCGCTCCCTCGATGCCGTCGGGGAAGTGCTGCAGGCTGAGCGGGCGCTCCTTGACGTGCGGGAGCATCCACTCGGCCACGCGCTCGTAATAGGAGGCGAGGGCGGCCTTCGTGATCCCGTCGGCAGGGAACAGCAGCTTGTCGGGGCTCGAGATCTTGGCCCTCACGACGGCCGTTCCCGCACGACCTCCCGGGCCGGCTTGTCGTCGCGCAGGCCCAGGTAGCGGGGGTGCCGCAGACGCCCGTCGCGGGTCCACTCGGCGAAGCCGATCTGCGCCACGAGCTCCGGCTCGACCCAGTGCGTGCCGCGGGGGATGGGGTGGACGTCGGCGAACGGCGGATCGTCGTGCTCGAGCTCGCGCAGCTTGCGGCCGAGCGTCTCGAGCGTCGCGCGGCCGAAGCCCGTCCCCACCTTGCCGGCGTAGCGCAGCTCGCCGCCCTCCCAATAGCCGACGAGCAATGCTCCGAAGTCCGTGCGCGACCCCTGCGGCGCCGTGAACCCGCCGATCACCAGCTCCTGCTCGGCGTGGCACTTGAGCTTGAGCCAGTCGCGCGAGCGCGCCCCGGAGCGGTAGGGGCTGTCCGCCCGCTTCGCGATCAGTCCCTCGAGCCCCTGCCGGCAGGCGTCGCGAAACAGCCGCTCTCCGTGCTGGTTGCGATGCGGGCTGAGGCGCAGCGGCCCCTCGAAGCGGAGTGCCCGGCGCAGCAGCGCCTTGCGCTCGCGCAGCGGCAGCCCGCGCACGTCGCGGCTCTCGTGGCGCAGCAGGTCGAACACGTAGAGGAAGACTGACACGCGCTCCCGGCCGCGCCGCTGGAGCCGCGAGAAGCTCGTGATCCCGCCCGCGAAGGCCACCACCTCGCCGTCGACCACGAAGTCCCGGCTGGTCTGGGCCTCGAGCGCCTCGGCGATCTCCGCGAACTGGCCGGTCATGTCCCGGTCGGTGCGCGACAGCAGGCGCACGCGCCCGCCGGCGTCGCGGTGGGCCATGCAGCGCACGCCGTCGAGCTTGCGCTCGAAGATCCAGCCGGGATCGTCGAAGGGCTCGTCCGTGAGGACGGCCTTCATCGGGGCGTACGCGTTCAGCTTTTCTTGGCGTCGACGGCGCGCTGGAGCTGCTGCTTGTTCATGCTCGAGCGCCCTTCGACGTTCAGGTTCCTGGCCTCGTTGTAGAGCTGGTCGCGCGTGCGGCCCTTCTGCCGGCCCGTGCCGGAGCGCTGGCCGCCGCGCCGGCTCGACGACATGTCCTGCGTCGACGTGCGCGACGTGCGGCGCGACTCGCCGCTGCGCGCGCGCTCCTTGTTCACCGTGCGCGCGGCGATCTCCTCGGCGCGATCCTCTGAGCGTCCCTGGTCCTTCTGGCTCTTCCTGACGTGCTCGTACTGGCGGGCACGCTTGGTGCCCTTTTTCACTCCGCGAGGTGGCATGGTCGGGAGGTTAGCCGCGTTCGCGAACCTCCTGGATCGTCCGCCCGCTGACCACCGACCGGCGCAGGGTGCTCGTCGGCCGGCGGCGGGCGTCCGCCTCGTCGTCGCGGCGCTTCACGAGCAGCCACTGGCGCCCGCCCGTGCGCCTCAGCGACCACCCGCCGCGCAGCTTCTCGCCCTCGAGCCAGAAGGACGTGTGGCCGGCCGCGAGCGCCTCGCCCATCGGCTCGTCGCGGAGGTTCTCGTAGGTGCCGCGGTCCCAGACGATCACCGGTCCGGCGCCGTACTCGCCCTCGGGGATCACGCCCTCGAAGTCGCCCCAGGAGAGCGAGTGGTCGTCCACCGCCATGGCGAGGCGCTTGTCGCGCGGGTCGGTGGAGGGGCCCTTCGGCACGGCCCAGGACTTGAAGCTGCCGTCCACCTCGAGGCGGAAGTCCCAGTGCATGCTGGTGGCGGCGTGCTGCTGGATCACGAAGCGCGGCATGGGCTCAGCCCACCCGCGGCTTGAGGGGCTCGATCTCGAGCGGCCCCTCGTGCCGGGCCTCGACCTGGAGGGTGGTGTGGTCGATGCCGAAGCGCTCGCGCAAGAGCTCGGCGAGCCGGCGGCGGTGCGCCTGGGTGTCGCAGCCGGCGCGCACGGTGACGTGGGCCGACAGCGACGGCATGCCCGACGTGACCTCCCACACGTGCAGGTCGTGCACCTCGACCACGTGGTCCTGGGCGGCGAGCGTGCGGCCGATCTCGTCGGGGTCGAGGTCCCTTGGAGCGGCCTCCAGCAGCACGCGACCGGAGTCGCGCAGGAGGCCCAAGCCCGAGCGCAGCATGAGCCCGGCCACGAGCAGCGCGGCGATCCCGTCCGCGCGCGCGAAGCCGGTGGTGAGGACGACCGCTCCCGCGACGGCGGTGGCGATGAACGCGAACAGGTCGGTGAGGACGTGCTGGAACGCGCCCTCGACGTTGAGACTGCGCCGGTCGGCGCCCGCCAGCACCGAGGTGGCGGCGAGGTTGACCACGATGCCCGCGATCGCGACGGCCAGCACGGTGGCGCCCTCCACGTCGGGCGGGTCGACCAGCCGGCGGATGCCCTCGTAGAGGATCACCGTGGCGAGCGCCAGCAGCGTGGCCCCGTTCAGCTGCGCCGACAGGATCTCGGCGCGCTTCAAGCCGAACGTGTAGCCGCCGGCCGGTGGGCGGGCGGCGAGCCGCGCCGCCACCAGCGCCAGCGCGATCGCGCCGGCGTCGGTGAGCATGTGGGCGGCGTCCGAGAGGAGGGCCAGCGACGAGGCCAGGATGCCGGCCACGACCTCCACGGCCATGAAGCCGAGGATCAGGGCCAGAGCGATCCGAAGACGGCCGCGATCGGCGTGGGGGTGGTGGTGATGCGCGTGTGACACGGTTGCAGCTGTCTATCTCGGGTACGCGACGAGTATGCCGAAGCGCATCGTCTCCGGACTGGCCTCAGCGGTGCGCCACGCGGGCTGGTGGCTCGAATGGCACACCCGTCCGCAGCCCGGCGTGGGATCCCGCGAGCTCGCGGAGTCCGGTCTCACGGCCGGGCGATGACTTTCCGGCCGGTCCGGTCCTTAGAGACAGGCAGCGGCTAGGCCGGCAGCGACTCGACGAAGCGCACGAGACGGTCGCGGTCTCGCAGCGGCGGGCCGTGGCCGAAGAGGATCAGGCCGGGCCGGAGCTCCGCCAAGCGGCGGGCCGAGTGGCGGTTGCGGGGCTGGGTCGGGGGTCAAGAACGCGTACGGCTCGCGCAGCCCGGGCCGGAGGGTCGGCAGGCTGAGGTTGAAGAGGACGTCGCCGCAGATCAACGTGCGGTCGGCCTCGCGCCAATAGGCGACGTGACCGGGGGAGTGGCCCGGGACGTCGAGGACGGTGAAGCCGGCCACCTGGTCGCCCGCGTTCAGGCGCCGCTCGACGGGGTGGGGCTTTGGAAGTGGGAGCCTGTTGAGCAGCTTTCCCGCGCGGCCTTGGCCCGGGGCTGGGCGCCCCCCCTCCACCACGGGCGCGTCCCGCACGCCGCACCAGAGCGGGATGCGGAGTCGTTCGCAGACGGCGTGGCTCGACCCGAAGTGGTCGGGGTGGGCGTGGGTGAGGGCGTGGGCCTTGACCGTCCGTCCCTCGAGCTCGCGCAGGATGCGCTTGCGGTCGGCGGAGGTGCCTGCGTCGATCAGGACGTCCCCGGCCAGGTAGACGTTGACCGCGTTGCGCGGGCGGCCGCGGAGCTGGAAGACGCCGTCGGCGACCTGGTCGATGGGCGGCAGCCTACGCGCCGACGCGATCGCGGGCGCCCTCGAGGAGACCGCGCAGGTCGCCGAGCATGAACCGCGGGGATGCGTAGACGTCCTCGTAGGTGTAGCGACGGAACTCATCGCCAAGCGCGCGAGCCTCCCGCTCGCGGCGGCGATCCTGTTCCCAGGCATGGCGGGAGCGGTGGTAGCGGTAGCTGTCGAGCTCGACGGTGAGCCGGTGGTCGAGCCAGCGGCAGTCGACGCGTCTGCCGCCGGCGGGGCGGTTGGTCTCCGGGGGGAGCGGCAGGCCGGCCTCTTCGAGACGCTTCAGGAACCGGCGTTCGAGGGCACTCAAGGTGACGTGGACATCGCCGTGGAGCACCCTCCGCAGCCTCTTCGCGCCCGGGGTGTTGTGCCTTCTGCCCAGCACCGCCTCGACCTGGCGCGGCGTGGTGCCGTGCTTGATGCCCGCCTCGTGGCACGCGCGTGCGAGGTCGGGTGACGACAGCATCGAGGAGAGGTCCACGAGCGTGCGAGGCACGGTCGTGACCGGGATGCCGTGCCAGGTCGTGGCGTCGGCCTTGCCGCCGCGGCGCGCCCGTGCGGTCTTGACGTCCTTGACCCGCCGCTGCGTCGGGGTGGTCACCTCCGGCGGCGGCGCGTTTCCCTTGAGCAGACCAAGCAGATGACCCGCCGCCGGCCCGCTCAACAGCGCCCCCTCGCCGCAGGCCAGCACCGCCGCGAGGTAGCGCGCATCGACGCTGGGCGCCCGGTGGCCGACCCGGTAGACGCCGGGGTACTCGCGCAGGAGCGCGCCCTTCCGCAGCCGCCCCTTGATCTCGTCGCTTGTGACACCGGCAGCCAGGAGCTGCGCCCGAGTGACCACCCCGTGCTGAGCGCGAGCGATCCGCCCGACTACCTCTTCGACTGTCCTGCCCTGTGGGTGCATAGGCCCCACTAAGCAGGACAGTCGAAAGATTCGTCCCCGGGTGGGGCGGTGCTACAGGCGGGTCAGGGCCTCCTTGGCTGCCCTCTCGCCCGAGCGCACCGCGCCGTCCATGTAGCCGTTCCACACGGTCGCGTACTCCGCTCCGGCCCAGTGCACCCGGTCGATTGGCTCGCGCAGGGCCGGGCCGTAGCCGGTCCACGCGCCGGTTGGCATGTGGCAGCCGTAGCAGCCTCGGCTCCATTCCTCCTCGGCCCAGAGGCGCTCGACGTAGGCGTCGGGCTGCGCCGCGCGCGGGCCGAACAGGCGGGCGAAGCAGTCGATCACGGCGTTGCGGCGCTCCGTCGCGGGAAGGCGGCCGAGCTCACGCGCCCGGCGCCCCTCCAGGAAGCCGAGGAGCACCCCGGGGGAGCCGTCGGGGGGCGAGTTGTCGAAGGTCAGCTTCACCGGTCCGGTGTCGCTGGCCCCCTGACCGCTGAGACCTTCGTGACGCCAGAACGGCTCGTCGTAGATCGCCATGCACTTGGCCACCGTGCCGAGGGGCATCCGCTGGGTGAGCTGGTCGCGGAAGCCGGGCAGCGGCGGGTCGTAGGCGATGCGGCCCGCAAGCGTCGGGGCTACCGCTACGATCGCGCGCATCGCCCGCACCGTCACGCGGTCGGCCTCGACGGTGACGCCGTCGTCCGCCTGGCGGATGGTTCGCACGGGCGAGGAGAGGCTCAGGCGCTCGTCGCCGAGCCGCTCGGCCATCCCGATCGGCACGAGCTGGGAGCCGCCCACGAAGCGGTCCTGCTGGGCGCCGCCCTCGGTGTCGAACAGGCGCTCCAGACTGCCCGCCGAGTGGATGTAGAAGAGCACGTGCAGCAGCGAGATGTCCTCCGGCTGGGCCGCCCAGACCGCCTCGATGCCGAGCTCCAGCAGCATTCTGGCCGGCCTCGAAGCGAGGTTGCGGCGCATCCAGGTGGCGGCGGTCTGGCCGTCCAGCCGCGCCGCGCCGGGCGCCTCCCACGGGGCGTCGAGCGGCACCCTCCGCGCGAGCCGGTTGAGGCGGCGCTGGGCGCGCTCCACCTCGAGGAGCACGAGTGGGTTGATGCGCGGGATCGTGCCCGTGTAACGGCGTACGCGACCCGCGTACTCGATCAGGTTCTCGCCCTCGCCCCAGGTCGCGAAGGTTCTGACGCCCAGCTCGGTCGCGACCGCTGCGAGCCGGTCCTGGGTCGGCCCGATCCACTGGCCGCCGACCTCGACGACACGGCCGCCGCCGATGTCCTCGTTCAGGACCCGTCCGCCGACCCGGTCACGCGCCTCGACGACGAGCACGGAGGAGCCCGCCGCGACGGCCGCCCGGGCGGCGGCCAAGCCCGCGAGCCCGGCGCCGACGACGACGAGATCGACGTCGCGTGTGACCGGGGGCGCCACCGGGCGGACCCTAC
>JBOGXT010000220.1:0-4074 GCA_050694635.1 Thermoleophilaceae bacterium | reverse complement strand
CGGCCGGCGTGCCCGAACGGCTGCTCGCCGCGGTGGCGGCGCTGGCCCTGCTCTACCTCGAGCCGGTCACGATCGCGATCGGGCTCGTGGCGCTGGCGGCGGCCGTGGCGATCCACCTGGTGGCCCGTCGTACGCGTCGCGAGCCTGCGCTGAGCGCCGGCGGCGGGGTCACGCCCCCGGCCTGAGCGCTGTCCGCCGCCCGGCGGTGCCCATCGGCGCGCGGAGCTCGGTGCCGTAGGAAGCGGCTCCGCGCTCGCGGAGGAGCTCCGCCACGCGCCGCTTCAGTCCGGGAATGGCGCCGTCACGCTGGATCTCCCGCTCGACCGCGGCAAGCTCGGCCTGGAGCCGCTCGGCGTCCTCCTGGCGGCCCTCACGGCAGGCGCGCACGAGATCGGCGCACAGCTCCGGGTGGCTGTTGGCCACTGCCAGCACCGCCCCTGCCGCCCCCGCCCCCACGGCCTCCAGCACGAGTGACGCGGTGCCCATGAAGAGGCCGAAGCGGCCACCGGCATCGCGCACCGCCGCGGCGTACTCGCGATGCCGTTCGATCGACTTGGTCGAGTCCTTCATCCCGGCGAGCCCGTCCGCGATCAGCGCGCCGAGCAGGGCCGGCTCGAGCTCGTTGTGGGTGCGCTCGGGGATCGTGTAGCCGTACACGGGCGTGCCGTCGAGGCCTTCCACGAGCGCGGCGTAGTGCGCGCGGATCTGGTCGCCGCCGGCCGGGTAGTAGTAGGGCACGACCGCGGACACGGCGTGCGCGCCGTGCTCGACCGCCTGCCGCGCGAGCGCCAGCGTCGGCGCGGTGCCGGGGCGCCCCACGTGAGCGAGGACAGGCACCCGCCCGCCCGCGGCGGCACAGGTCGCGCGCACCACCTCGGCGACCTCGACGTCGGAGAGAAGCGCGCCCTCGCCAGTGGTGCCGCAGGGCATCAGCGCGTCGACCCCGGCCTCGACCAGGTAGTCGACGTGCACCCCCAGCGCCGCCTCGTCCAGGCCTCCGTCTTCCTGGAACGGCGTGAGCAAGGCGACGATCACGCTCGGCCGGTCGAGCTCCATGACCGAGCTATGCCCGAGCCCGGCGGTTCGGAAGCCCGTTCTGCCGCCCTTTACGTCGGCATGTCGACCCGTCACGCTTGGCGCATGGCGAGCCGGCCGGACTCTGCGTGAAGCCGCTGCGGGTCTGGCTTGTGGGCTTTGGCACGGTGGGCACCTGGCTCGCGGGCGCGCTCGACGCCCAAGCGGATCGGCTCGCCCGGCAATACGGCGTCGGAGTCACGCTCGTTGGTCTCTCCAACGCGCGCAATGGATTCGTCTACGACGCCGGCGGACTCGACCTCGCCTCCGTGCTGGAACTGACCGCCGCAGGGAGGTCGATCGCTGATCGACCCGGTGTGCGCTGTTGGTCGAGCACCATCGAAGGCCTCCGCGCCACCGAAGCCGACCTTCTCGTGGAGGTGACGGGGAGCGCTGTCGAAGACGGCGAGCCTGGTGTGACGCACATGCGCGAGGCCCTCCAGCGCGGGATCCCCGTGATCACCTCGAACAAGTGGCCCGTCGCCCTGCACGGGGTGGAGCTCGCCGAGCTGGCGCGCAGCCACGCGGTCGCGTTTCGCGCCGAGTCGACCGTCATGTCGGGGACCCCTGTGCTCAGCGCCCTGGTCGACGGTCTCGCGGGTGCGGTCCCGGTCGCAGTTCGTGGGCTGCTCAACGCCACCGCCAACTTCATCCTCTCCCGGATGACGGAAGGCGACGCCTACGACGACGCGCTCGGGGAGGCGCAGAGGGCGGGCCTGGCCGAGCGCGACCCGGCCGCGGACGTCGAGGGCCATGACGTCGTGGCCAAGGTGATGATCCTGTCGGCGCTCGTCTTCGGGAAGCAGCTTCGGCGCCAGCAGGTCGCCCGCGGTGGGATCACCGAGATCACCCGCTCGGATATCGACCAGGCCGCCTCCCGCGGGGCGCGGCTCAAGCACGTCGCGACCCTCGACCTCTCCGACCCCGACGGAGGGGGGAACGTGATCGCGCGCGTCGAGCTCGAGCGCGTTGGCCGCGACGATCCGCTGGCGAACGTCGAGGGCACCACCAACGCGATCGTCTGCCGAGCGGATCCGATCGGAGACGTCACGATCATCGGCCCGGGCGCCGGACCGCAGCTCGCCGGACAAGGTGTGCTCAGTGACCTCATCGCAGTCGCGCGATCAGTCTGACGCGCCGGGCCGCCGGCCCGCCTCGGCAGTCGCCTCGCGCAGCCGCGCCGCCAGCTCCGGCGTCAGAGCGTCCGGCTCCAGCCGCCAGCTCCAGTTGCGCTCGGCCACCAGGCCCGGCACGTTCATCCGCGCCTCGCCGCCAAGGCCCAGCACGTCTGCATCTGGACCATCGCCACGATCCCGGGCGACGCGTAGGCGAGCCGGATCAGAGCCCACCAGGGCTCTGCGTCGTCGATCCCGGCGCGAGCCAGGGCGGCCTCGACCTCGGGCCGCGAGTCGCCGCCCAGCGACTCCCACCAGGCCCGGATCGTGTCGTGGTCGTGGGTCCCCGTGTAGACGACGTCGTCCGCCTTGTGGTTGTGCAGGCGGTGGGACATCTGCTCGTGCCCGCTTGGAGCCGCGGTCTCGGCGTGAGAAGATCCTCGGAGGAGGGCTCGCATGCACGTGAAGAGGCTCATGACCGGCTGCATGGCCGCGCTTGTGGTTGTCGCTGTCGTGGCGACGGCGTCGGGCGCGGCGGACGTGAGCCCGCCGCGGATCGTGGCGGCGGCGATGCAGGACGGGGACGGCGACACGCGCGCCGACCGGCTGAAGCTGACGTATTCGGAACGTGTCCGCCACGCGGCCGATCGCGACGGGAGCTATCCGTTCCGGGTGGCGGGGTACCGGATCCGCTCGGTCGGGGCCGCGTCCGGCAGGACCATCGTCGTCACCCTCGTCGAGCAGGCAGCCCCGAGCGATGCGACGCCTTCGGTCCGCTACCGGCGGACGCGTTCGAAGCCGGTGCGCGACCGTGCCGGCAACCGGGCGGCCAGCCAGGTCGTCCGTGGCGTGCGGACGAACGTCACCGCGCGGCCGGTCCTCCCGCCACCACCGCCGAGCCCACCACCGCCCGGTCCGCCGACTCCCACCGACGCTGACGGCGACGGAGCCGTGGACGCCCAGGACTGCGCCCCGGCCGACCCGAAGATCTTCCCCGGCGCCGCCGACCTTCCCGACCTGTCCTTCGTGGACTCCAACTGCGACGGCATCGACGGCACTGAGACCAGCGCGGTGTTCGTATCGCCGCTCGGCCAGGACACCAACCCGGGCACCAAGGCGGCGCCGATGCGCAGCCTCCAAGGCGCTGTTGCCAGGGCGGCCGAGATGGGCAAGCAGGTCTACGCCGCGGCGGGGGCCTACGACCGCGCGGAGCTCGCAACCGGAGTCGGCGTCTTCGGCGGCTACGACCCGCAGACATGGGCCCGCAACCTCTCGCTCGTGACCTCGATAGCAGGCGCCTCCGAGGGCATCCTCGTGGCGAACGCGACGGGGGTGGTGCTCCAGCATCTCACCGTACGCGGCACCAGCACCGGCAGGCCCGGGTCGAGCGCGTACGGCATCCGGCTCGTCGGCGGCTCGGGCGCGACGCTCCAGCGGGTCCTGGTCAGCGCCGGTCCCGGCACTGCCGGCGCTTCTCCCGCCGCTGTCGGCGCCACCGGCGCGGCCGGCGGGAAGGGCGGCAACGGGGCGCTGGGCGAGTGCGACGGAAAGGATCCCGGTCGCGGCGGCCACGGGGGTAGGAGCTCCGCAGGTCGCATCGGCGGCCGCGGCGGCGACGGCGGCCGCAGCGACAACCCGGGGACCGCCGGCTCCATGGGCGAGATCGGGACGACCGGCGGGAAGGGCGGCAAGGGAACCGGCACCCCGGTGAGCCCCGGGCGCCCCGGCCGGGACGGCCTAAAGGGGGAAGATGGGCTGGGCGGCACCAAGGGAGCTGGCGGCAGCAACTCGGCCGCGGCGGCCGCGACGACGTGGCAGGGCCAGGACGGCCGGCCCGGTGCGAGGGGCGAGCCCGGCGACGGCGGCGGTGGCGGCGGCGGAGGCG
>JBOGXT010000219.1:0-2678 GCA_050694635.1 Thermoleophilaceae bacterium | reverse complement strand
CTCCCGGGCGAGCTTCGGACCGAGCGCGAGCGCGCCGACCGGCTGGTGCTGGCCGGGATCCGGGCGCGGCTCGGGCTCGACCGCTGCGAGATCGCGGTCTGCGCCGCGGCGCCGGTGCCCTCCGAGGTGCTCGAGTTCTTCCTCGCCATCGGCGTCCCGATACTCGAGGTCTACGGCCTGTCCGAGACGTCCGCGGTGGCCACCGCGAACCCACCCGGCAGGGCCAGGATCGGCACGGTCGGTCTGCCGATCCCAGGCGTGGAGCTGCGGCTCGCCGACGACGGCGAGGTGCTGCTGCGGGGCGAGTCGCTCATGCGCGGATACCGCAACCGGCCCGACCAGACCGTCGAGGCGATCGACGCCGACGGCTGGCTGCACACAGGCGACGTGGGAGTGCTCGACCCGGACGGCTACCTGCGCATCGTGGACCGCAAGAAGGAGCTGATCATCAACGCCGCGGGCAAGAACATGTCGCCCGCCAACATCGAGACGGCGCTGAGGGCCGCCAGCCCGCTGATCGGCCACGCCTGCGTGATCGGCGACGCGCGGCCCTACAACGTCGCGCTGCTCACGCTCGACCCGGAGGCTGCGCGGGCCTTCGCCGCGGGCCACGGCGAGGAGGCGCTGGACAGCGAGGTCGCCGCGGCGGTGGAGCGCGCGAACGCCAGGCTGGCGCGCGTCGAGCAGATCAAGCGCTACCGCGTGCTCGACCACGACTGGCCGCCCGGCGGAGCGGAGCTGACGCCCACCATGAAGCTGAAGCGTCGCGGCATCTCCGAGCGCTACGCCGGCGAGATCGAGGAGCTGTACGCCGCTCAGTGATCGTCGCCGGCCCGGACGCGCCCGATGATCGCGTCGATGCGCCGCCTGGCGTCCGCCCGGCTGGTCACCCCGTGATAGGGGTCGCCGCCGGTCGCGGCCCAGGGGACGAGCACGTCGAAGTCGAGCTCGCGGATCAGCTCGAGGCTCTCCAGGTAGGCGGCGCGATCGCTCGAGTCCAGCACCGCGGCGACCCATTCGCCGTCGCGCAGATAGACGGTGTCGCCGGTGAAGAGGAAGCGGTGCTCGCCGCTGTCCCATAGGTACGCGGTCGCTCCGCTCGTGTGGCCCGGCGTCGGGATCACCTCGAAGTCGTCGTCGAGCGTGTGGCGCTTCGAGAAGGTCGCCCGGACGTGCGCCTTCCGCGCCACCGACTCCCTCTCCTTCTCGTGGACCAACAGCGGAGCCGTGATCTCGTCTGGGAGGAACATCGCCTCGTGGCGGTGGTTCAGGTACCAGCGTGAGATCTCGCCCAGGTCCCCGAGCGCGGCGGTGCTGTAGACGAGCACGTTGCCGTGCTCGCGTTCCAGCACGAAGGCACGGATGTCGAGCGAGGGAGCAAAGGGCAGCGGCTGGGGCGATGAGGCGAGGAGGCCTGGAATCTGGACGTCGATTCGAGCGGTCGCGGTCATGACAGCAGGCTACAAGTTCAAGTGAGCTTGAAGTCAAGGCCGAAAGATGATTCCCTGTTCCTCATGGCAGAGCTGCTCCCCATCGGCGAGGTCGCCCGGCGAAGCGGCGTGGCCGCCTCGGCGCTGCGCTTCTACGAGGAGCGGGACCTGATCAGCTCCGAGCGGGCCGGCTCCGGCCATCGCCGCTACCCGCGGCCGGTGCTCCGGCGGATCGCCTTCATCGTGTTCGCCCAGCGCGTCGGGCTCACGCTCGACGAGATCGGCGACGAGCTCGCGAAGCTGCCCGAGAACCGCGCTCCGACCCGCCGCGACTGGTCGCGCCTCTCGAGCGGGTGGAGCGATCGGATCGACGATCGGATCGCCGAGCTGGAGCGCCTCAAGATGGGCCTGACGGAGTGCATCGGGTGCGGCTGCCTCTCCCTCGACCGCTGCCGGCTGGCGAACCCCGGCGACCGGGCCGCGGGGCTCGGACCGGGCCCGCGCTACTGGATCGGCGACCGCCCGCTGAGCGGTTGACCGTCACAGGGCTCGCGCCGGAGCGCGGCTCAGGCGCGGTCAGGGCGGAGCCATTCCCATCGGTAGGGTCGGAGGGGCAGTGCTCCGGACCCGGGTCACCGAGCTGCTCCGCATCGAGCACCCGATCCTCCAGGCGCCGATGGCGCGCGCCGCCACGCCGGCGCTGGCCGCGGCGGTGGCCCAGGCGGGCGGGCTCGGCGCGCTGGGCTCGGCCATCCTCCCGGTCGACGAGCTGCGGCGGCAGGTGGCCGAGGTGCGCCAGCGGACGGACAAGCCGTTCCAGCTGAACTTCTTCTGCCACGAGCCGGCCGAGGTAAGCGGCGACGTCGGGGACCGCGCGCGCGAGTACTTCGCCCCGCTCTACGACGAGCTCGGGTTGGGCGACCCGCCGGAGCCGAGCGCGCCCGCGATCGAGTTCGACGACGCGCGGCTCGAGGCGCTGCTCGAGCTGCGGCCGCCGGTCGTCTCGTTTCACTTCGGTCTGCCGCCGGCGGACGCCCTGGCCGCCATCCGCGAAGCGGGTGTTCGCGTGCTGGCCACCGCCACGACCGTCGCCGAGGCCCGGCACCTCGAGGAGCACGGCGTCGACGCCGTGGTGGCCCAGGGTGCCGAGGCGGGCGGCCACCGCGGCAGCTTCCTGGTGGAGGGCGACGACGGCCCGGTGGGCACGCTCGCGCTGGTCCCGCAGGTGGTGGACGCGGTGGGCGTGCC
>JBOGXT010000218.1:0-2079 GCA_050694635.1 Thermoleophilaceae bacterium | reverse complement strand
GCCCAGTACAGCCCGGTGCCCGCCATCACGACCGGTCGCTCGGCCCCGCGCAGCAGGTCGACCGCCTGGTCGAGCGCATCGCCGTCCGCCGCCGGCGCGGACGCCGGGTCGGGGAGCGTTCCGCCGGAGTCGGCCTCCGCGTCGGCCTCCATGAAGACCTGGTCGAGCGGGAAGTCGAGGAACGCGGGGCCCGTCGGCGGCGAGGCCGCAGCCCGGAGGCCCTCGTCCACGAGCGCCGGTATCTCCGCCGTGGTCCCCGCCGTGCGCGCGAGCTTCGTGACCGCCTCGACGAACGGGACGTGGTCGATCTCCTGGAGCGATCCCTGCCCCCAGCGGAAAGCGGGCGCCCGCCCGCCCAGCACCAGCATCGGAGAGGCGTTCTGGAGCGCGGACGCCATCGCGCTCATGCCGTTGGTCACCCCCGGCCCGGCGGTGAGCGCGCAGACGCCGGGCGAACGTGTCGCCTTGGCCCAGCCTTCGGCGGCGAACGCGGCGGACTGCTCGTGGCGCACGTCGACGATGTCGATCCCCTCGTTGCGGCAGCCGTCGAAGATCGAGAACAGGTGACCGCCCGACAGCGTGAACAGCTTCGACACCCCGTGCGCCCTGAGGCGCTTCGCGACGAGCCGCCCTCCGTGGAGTCCGGTGCTCTGCTCGGCCTGCGTCCCGGTCGTCATGAAGGCGGCGACGTTATCTGATCCGATATACACCAGGCGTCGATGGCAGACCCGCTCGACGGCGACTTCCGGGGCACCTTTCCGTTCGAGTCGCGCTACCTCCGTGCAGGCAAGACGAGCCTGCACTACGTCGACGAGGGGCCGGCCGACGCACCCCCGCTGCTCTTCCTCCACGGCAACCCCACCTGGAGCTACCTGTGGCGCCGGCCGATCGCCGAGCTGAGCGCCGGCGGCCACCGCTGCGTGGCGTTCGACCACATGGGCTTCGGACGCTCGGAGAAGCCGCCGCGGCTGTCGGCCTACACGCTCGAGCGCCACGTGGACAACGCGCTGGCCGTGATCGACGAGCTCGACCTGAACGAGGTCACGCTGGTCGCCCACGACTGGGGCGGGCCGATCGGTCTCGGCGCGATGCTCGAGCGCTTGGAGCGGCTGCGCGCGCTCGTCCTGATGAACACCTGGGCCTGGGAGCTGCCGAGCTGGCTGCCGCCCTTCATCCGCGAGTTCCGCACCGAGGGGCTGGGCGAGATCCTGGCCCTGGGCGGCAACCTGTTCGTGGAGTCGATCCCGGGCGGGATGGCCCGGCGCGACCCGAACCCGGTGATGATGGAGGCCTACCGGGCCCCCTTCCCCGACTACTGGTCGCGCACGGGGACGCTCGCTTTCCAGCGCGACATCCCGCTGACCGAGCGCGACCGCAGCGCGCCCCTGATGGCCGCGATCCACGAGCGGCTCCCGCGACTGGAGGTGCCGGTGCTGCTCGTCTGGGGCATGCGCGACCCGGTGTTCCAGCCCGTGTTCCTCGACCAGTGGCGCGAGGTGTTCCCGCAGGCGAAGACGGCGGAGCTCGAGGACGCCTCGCACTTCGTGGTGGAGGACCGCCCGGACGCGGTGACCGGAGCTATTGAGGAGTTCCTGCGCTGACCCGGCGCGAGGCGGCCTCGATGCTCTCCACGTTGCGCGGGAGCACCTCGACGCTGAGCCTGTTCCCGAACACCACGTGCAGCACCACGCCGCCGAAGCGGTCCGCGAGGGCGCGGGCGTCGCGCTCGACCTCGTCCACGTCCTCCTCCGCGAGGCCGCAGGCCGCGAGGAAGCGGCGCGCGATGTGGCCGTCGAGCTCGCGGGCCGAGAGCTCAAGCTGCTCGGTGCGGAACAGGCCGGCGGTCACACCGGCGGTCGGCGTGACGACCACGGCCGCCATGTCGTCGGACAGCAGGGTGGCCTCGGCCGCGACCCGCTCGATCAGGCGACGGGCGCTGGCCTCGTCGCCGATCTCCGCGAGCAGCTCCGCGAGCCGCTCGCGGCCCAGGATGCCGTGCTCCGTGCGGGCCTCCATGAGGCCGTCGGTGAAGAGCGCCGCGACCGAGCCGGGCACCAGCGGCACCGTCGTCTGGCGCAG
>JBOGXT010000217.1:0-3129 GCA_050694635.1 Thermoleophilaceae bacterium | reverse complement strand
GCCGGGCTCGGCCCGGACCGGAGCGATGGCCTTCCCCGCTCACGCCGAGCGGGCCGCGCCGGCCAGCACCGCCCGGGCGTGGGCGTCAAGCTCGCCGGCCAGGATCGCCTCGCGCAGGCCGCGCATCAACCGCTCCATGAAGGTCAGATTGTGCAGCGTGACGAGGCGCTTGGCGGTCAGCTCGCCCACGCGGATCAGGTAGTGGAGGTACCCGCGCGTGTGCTCGCGGCACGCTGGGCACGGGCAGCCGGGATCGATGGGCTCACGCGACGTGCGGTGCGAGCCCTTGCTCAGGTCGAGCCGCCAGCGGGCGGCCGGATCGTGCACGAGCGCGGTGCCGTGGCGGGCCAGGCGGGTGGGCGTGGCGCAGTCGAAGCTGTCGATGCCCGCGGCCACGGCATGGACGATGTCGTCGACGTCGCCAATACCGAGCAGGTGCCGCGGCCGCTCCTCGGGCAGGCGGGCGAGCGACCACCCCACCACTTCGCGCATCTGCTCCTTCTCCTGGCCGAGCGAGCCGCCGATCGCGATGCCGGGCGTGCCCGATGCGGCGATGTAGGCGGTGGACTCGGCGCGCAGGTCCTCGTACACGCCGCCCTGGACGATTCCGAACAGCAGCTGGCCCTCCGGGGCGTGCTCGGCGTGCCAGCGGATGCAGCGGTCGAGCCAGCGGTGGGTGCGCTCCATCGAGCGCGCGGTGTAGTCGCGCTCGACGTGGAACGGCGTGCACTCGTCGAAGGCGAGCGCGATGTCGGAGCCCAGCGCAGCCTGGACCTCCATCGAGGTCTCCGGCCCCATGAAGCGCTCGACGCCGTCGACGTAGGAGCGGAAGCGCACCCCCTCCTCCTCGATCGAGACGATCATCGAGCGCGGCCGCTCCCTGCGCCGCTTGATCTCCTCGGCGACCGAGCCGTGGCCCATCGAGAAGACCTGGTAGCCGCCGGAGTCGGTCACGATCGCCCGGCGCCAGCCCATGAACTCGTGCAGGCCGCCCATCTCTGCCGCCAGCTCCGGCCCGGGCTGGATGAAGAGGTGGAAGGTGTTGCCGAGCACCATGTCGTAGCCGAGCTCGGCGACCTCGGCCGCGTGCAGGGACTTCACCGTGGCGGTCGAGGCGAGCGGCACGAAGGCGGGCGTGCGCACGTCGCCGTGCGCCGTGTGGATGACCCCGGCCCGCGCGGAGCCGTCGCGAGCGGCGATCTCGAAGACGGGCGGCACGGCCGAAGAGCCTAACCTCAGTCGTCGCTTGTCAACTTTTCTCCAGTCATCTCTGGCGGGGGGGCCGCTCCCATGACAGCGAGCAGCGTGGGCGCCACGTCGGCCAGGATGCCGCCCTCGCGCAGCTCGCCTACGTCCGCGGTCAGGATCACGGGCACCGGGTTCATCGAGTGGGCGGTGTTGGGGCTGCCGTCCGGCTCGAGCATGTTGTCCGCGTTGCCATGGTCGGCCGTGATCAGGCACACACCATCCTTCGCGTGCACCGCCTTCACGACGCGCCCCAGGCACTTGTCGACCGTCTCCACCGCCTTCACCGCGGCCTCTATTACCCCGGTGTGCCCGACCATGTCGGGGTTCGCGAAGTTGATGATCCCGAACGCGAAGTCGCCGGCCGTCCAGCGCTCGACGAAGGCGTCGGTCGCCTCCGCGGCGCTCATCTCGGGCTTGTGATCGTAGGTCGGGACGTCGCGCGGCGAGTCGACGAGGCAGCGCTCCTCCCCCTCGTACGGACCCTCCTCGCCGCCGTTCAGGAAGTACGTGACGTGGGCGTACTTCTCCGTCTCCGCCACGTGCAGCTGGCCGAGGCCGCGCCCGGCCAGCACCGACGCCAGCGTCACGGCCGGGCGCCGCTGCTCGAACGCCACCGGGTTGTCCCAGTGCTCGTGGTAGCGGGTCAGCGTGGTGAGCGGCACCTCGAGGCGCTCTGTCAGCTGGCGCGCCCGATCGGGACGGAAGTTGATGAAGATCGCCCGGTCCCGCGCCCGCACGCGGCCCTCGTCCCCCACCAGCGTGGGCTCGACGAACTCGTCCGTCTCGGCGCGCTCGTAAGCGGCGCGCACCGCCGCCTCGCCGGTGGGCGCGCGGTGCTCGGCGTGGCCGTCCACGAGCGCCTCCAGCGCGCGCTCCGTGCGGTCCCAGCGCCGGTCGCGGTCCATCGCGTAGTAGCGCCCCATGACCGTCGCGATCCGAGCGCCGCCCCAGATCTCGACCTCGGCCAGATAGCCGGCACCCGAGTCCGGATTCGTGTCTCGGCCGTCCGTGAAGGCGTGGATCACCACGTCCTCCACACCCTCGCGGCCGGCCAGCTCGATCAGCGCCTCGAGGTGGCCCATGCTCGCGTGCACGCCCCCGGCGGAGACCAGCCCGAGCAGGTGGAGGCGCTCCGTCCGGCAGGCCTCGCGCAGCACCTCGTTCTCGAAGAAGGAGCCGTCCTCGATCGCCTCGTCGATGCGCAGGAGGTCCTGCTTGACGATCGCGCCGGCGCCGAGGTTGAGGTGGCCCACCTCGGAGTTGCCCATCTGCCCCTCCGGCAGGCCCACGGCGGGGCCCCAGGTCGTCAGCGTCGTGTGCGGGTAGCGCTGCCAGAGCTCGTCGAACACGGGCGTGTCGGCGAGATCGACCGCGTTCCCGGGGCCCGGCTCCGCAAGGCCCCAGCCGTCGAGGACGACGAGGGCGACCGGTCTCATCTCGCGGCCGCTGCCACGATCCGCGCGAAGCCCTCGGGGTCGAGGCTCGCCCCGCCCACGAGGGCGCCATCGACGTCGGGCTGGGCGAGGATCTCGGCCGCGTTGTCCGGCTTCACGCTCCCGCCGTACTGCACCCGCACCCGCGCGGCCGCCTCCTTCGAGCGGTCGCCCACGAGTGCGCGGACGAAGCCGATCGCCTCCTGCGCTATCTCGGGCGTCGCGACGCGTCCGGTGCCGATCGCCCAGATCGGCTCGTAGGCGATCGTCACCTCGGCGAGCCGCTCGGGCGGCACCTTCTCGAGCCCCTCCTGCACCTGGTGGCGGAGCTTGCGCTCGGTCTCGCCGCGCTCGCGCTCGTCCTCGGTTTCGCCCACGCACAGGATCGGGTGGAGGCCGGCGGTGAGCGCCGCCGGCACCTTGTCCTGGAGGGCGCGGTCGGTCTCGC
>JBOGXT010000216.1:0-6915 GCA_050694635.1 Thermoleophilaceae bacterium | reverse complement strand
ATCGGCAGCCGGCGCAGCATCAGGCGGCCACCCGGCGCCGGGCGGTCAGCACGAACGCGGCGACCGCGGCGCCGGCGCTGTCGATCGCCCAGTCGACCGGCGTGCCGTGCCGGCCGTCGACGAACGACTGGTGGAGCTCGTCCGTGGCGGCGTAGAGGCTCGAGAGGAGGAAGGCGACGAGCGCGGCGCGCCGGTCCGGCATGGCCGTGCGCAGCAGGCGCCACCAGAGGAAGCAGAGCAGGGCGTACTCGCCGAAGTGGACCAGCTTGCGGGCGACGCTGTCGATCCAGCCGAGTCCCGAGTCCAGGCTCGGCTGAGCCGAGAGGAAGTAGATCAGCCCCATCAGGAGAAGGGGCGGAAGCCACAGGTCTACGCGCCTGAGCGGGGCCATCCGCATACCGTAGAGTGGATTTCGGTGCTCGTGATAACGACGAAGTCGCCCTACGCGGTCCGCGCCCTGGCCGAGCTGGCGCGCCGCGGCGAGGCCACGCCGGTGCCGATCGGCGAGATCGCCCGGGCCCGCGACATCCCCGTGCAGTTCCTGGAGGGACTCTTCGCGACCCTGCGCCGGTCCGGGATCCTGCAGTCCCAGCGCGGGGTGAAGGGCGGCTACAGCTTCGCCCGCCAGCCGTCGGAGATCACCGTGCTCGAGGTGGTCGAGCTGCTGGAGGGCGAGCTGGGGGCGGACGCGACCGCGAACGGAGCGGTGTGGAGGGAGGCGGTCGAAGCGGTCAAGTCGGTGCTGAGCGGAACGACGATCGCGGACGTCTCCGAGCGCGAGGCCCAGGCGGCGGGCGCGCAGATGTACTACATCTAACCGCGCCCGCGCTATGCCGCGCAAACCCGCTCCCTAAGCGGGTTTCCGAACCCTCCTCGACCCGCCGTGCGCGACACGTTTGTAACGCACTTTGTCGCGCACGGAGGGGCGATGGCGCCTAAGCCCGACGGGCCGATGGACTTCTACTCGACGCGCCGCGGGCCGGCGCCGTCGCGATTCCGCACGCTCACCGAGCTCGCCTGCTCGCTGTTCGGCGAGCCCGTTCCTGCCAACCGTTACGAGGCGAGCATCCTCATCGCCCGCATGACGCTCGCCGTCGAAATGATCCGACGCCTACGGCTGCCCGCCTGGCCGACGATATCCCGCTCTACCTAGATGAGGTCGAGTCGTCGCGCGGCGTCCTTCAAGGCTGCCTCGAAGGTGCCGAGCTGCGCCCGGGTGTAGAGGCCGTCTATGAGCTTGTCCGTCCAGAGCGCGTGGATGCGGCGGAGGTCGCCCTGACCCCGCACCCAGCCTTGGCCGTCGACCACGGCGAAGATGTATTGGCGCGCCGTCTTCACTTCCACCATCTGCTCGATCTCGCGAGTCGCTTCGCTGAGCTTGCTTCCGGTCGAGTCGAAGCCCTTGACTGCGACGGCGATTACCGCACCCGCGCCATCCGGGATGGCGAAATCGGCAGGGGCCGTCGCGCCACCCTTGCCGTGGAAGCGCGTCCGGGGCTCGTATTTCAGCCCAAGCGCATTGACCCTTGCCTCGACCGCGTCTTCGAGGTCCCGGCCCTGTTGAACAGAAGTTCCCGCACGCTGGCGAGGAGCCATGGTGCGCGCCAGAACGTCAGCCCAGGTCCAGCTTCGAGCCGCCTGAGCTTCGAGCAGAGCCAGTAGATCGAAGTCGTCGTCAAGGGCCGCCACCAGGTCTTCGGCGCGGTCACGTCCGAGGGTGACCCAGCCCGCTGTGTTGAAGTGGGCTGTCAGCCAGGTCTTGAATCGCTCCTGCGAGAGACCGGCGGCGGCCGCGTAGACCGGCACGATGTGTGGATCGGCGGCAATAGCCTGGGCGAGCTTGTTCTGTGTCAGGGAGCCGAGGTGCGCGATGATTGAGGTGGCCGTTGACAGAGCGAGAGCGCGTCCGGGTCCGCGCCGACGGAAACAGGTGCGAAGGGCGAGAGCGAGCCCAAATAGTCATCGAAGCTCGGGACGTCGGTCACATCGCGATGAAGATGTACTCGGTGGCAGCTCGCCGTCTAGCGCCGGCGTGAGTCCCGAAGGCATAGCGGTGCGGAATCTCGATGCGTGTCACGGAAGACTTGTGGCGGCGCAAGAGCGCCTCAAGCTCGTCGGCATCGAGGGCTGCGTTGGACCCGTAGGAGACGACGAGTGTCAACCTCCGGAAGTGGTCGAAGAGATCGTCCAACGCGGGGCGCACAGTGCGCTTGTATGCGAAGGGCGTGTGGCGCTTCTCGATCTTGCGGGTCTTTGTCTCCCACATGATCTTCTGGCCGCGCCAATAGGTCGCGAGACCCTCGAGGAAGTGGTAACGCTTGATGTAGCACGTGTCATCGCGAGGCGGGGCGTACGGTGGGTCGAGATAGGCCAGGGCGAACGGCTCCGGGTCGATGTCGAACACCTCGCCGCACTCGCTCGTCGCGCTGACTCCGGAGGCGCGGAAGACCGCACCATTGAATACCTCAGCCGCCTCCTGAAAGAGCGACCGGAGAGGCGTCCGAAGCTGGCGACGGCCATCGTCGTACCGGAGCGATGTAACGGTGAACACCCCCCGCGGCTGTTTCCACGCCGCCGCAAGACACAGCGCGCCTATCGCCAGCGCACGCTTCGCACCCTGTAGCTCGTCAACGTGCGACCAAGCCGAATCTAGGAAGGCGTGATCGTCGTGTGGGAAGTAGAGCCCGGCAAATGTCCTTGCGATGAAGTCGCGGCCGTCTCGGTTAGGCGAGCAGATCAGCTCGATGTGGTCCGGTCCTAGAGTCTCGCGGTCATTGGCCACGGTCGCTTCGGCTATGGCCGCCGCGAAAGCTAGGTGATCATTCGCGAGTACCGAGCGGCCGGTGGCTTTCAGCGTGTACGCGACAACCCCGCTCCCTGAGAAGGCATCGACCGCGGCACCGGGTGGCAGCGACATGAAGACCTGCGCAAGTCGAGGTGCGAGGCGGTGCTTCGATCCCATGAATCGGAGCCGCGGAAAGCGCCCAAGCCGATCCTCGATCCCAGCGGTCGGGGGCGACGGGTGCTCCGTGGTGGGTAGAGCAAGCGCCATCTGTCCGGAAGCTATACGGCGTCGCGGCTGGACTTTTCCAGCCCGTGGCCTCACGACCTCTTGGATGCGGGCCGGCGTCGTCTTCGCCCCCAGGCAGGTCAAACGAGGCGTCAACGGTTCGCCGTGTCACTACGCGAACCCGTCCAGCACCGCCCCACCAGTACGCTCGGATGTCGGGCGAGAAGCGCGATTCCCAAGGCCGATAGGTGCGAGCGGTGCTCCGGAGTGACACCGGAGCGCACGTACAACATCTGAGCCCCATACCTCCATAGAACCTGCGCGCCCTGAAACGGGCGGGTCAGCCGGGGGAAAGCAGGGGGCGGGATGGTGCCGAAGCTGCTTCTGGCCCTGCTCGCCGCCGTGCTGGCTCTCGCCGCGGCGTAGGGCTCCGGGCCCTCCGCTCAGCCCCCGGGCTCCGCGAATCCCCTCGAGGGAGTGCCGTTCTTCGTCGACCGCGAGTCGCCGGCGTGGCTTCAGTGGCGTGCCTACACGAGGAGCGGTCAGACGCGGAAGGCCGACCTCATCTGGCGATAGCGCGCGAGCCGAAGAACCTGTGGCTCGGTCGGTTCACACGGCCAAGGTTCGCGTTCAAGGTGCGCCGGCTGCTGGACCGCGCCAGGAATGAGCGGGCGATGCCGCTGTTCACCGTCCTGCGCGCCCAGTCGACCGCCTGCGGGCCGAGCTACCAGGGCGGCGGCCCGGCCGAGGACGCGCGGACGCGCCGCTGGTACGACGACCTCGCGCGGGCGATCGGCGACGAGCGCGTGGTGATCGCGTTCGAGCCCGACTCGGTGGGCACGATCGACTGCCTCGCCGCCAGCCGCCGCGACGATCGCATCCGCCTGCTGCGCTACGGCGTGACCGCGCTCGGGCGGCTGCCCCACGCCACGGTCTACATCGAGGGCGGCGCCTCGGACTGGGAGCCGGCGCGCCAGGTGGCCCGCAAGCTGCGCGCGATCGGGATCGCCAAGGTGCGCGGCTTCATGCTGAACGCGACCCACTACGACTGGACCCGGGACAACATCCGCTACGGGCTCGAGGTGTCGCGCCGGACGGGCGGCAAGCACTTCGTGATCAACACCGCGGAGAACGGGCGCGGCCCGGTCCACGTCCGCCGCGGCGGCAGGCGCATCAACGTGTGGTGCAACCCCGGCCTGCGCGGAATGGGCCCGGCGCCGACGACGCAGACCTCGCACCCCAAGGTCGACGCCTATCTGTGGATCAACCGGCCCGGCTACGCCCAGTCATGCCAGGGCCGGAAGATCGGGTGGTATCCGCCGCGAGCGCTGAGCTACGCGCGCTTCGCGACGAACTGGGAGTCCCCGCCGCCGGGCACCCGCTTCGGCCACTTCAGGCGCTACTCGCCCGAGGCGCTCAGGATCCCCTAGGCTAGGGGCCGACCGGTACCGGCTGACTCCGGGGGCGAAGGCACCCGGCCCGGGCGGCTACAGTCGGGTCCGATGAGCGTTCGGCCCCTCGCCCGCGCGATCCCCGACAACCTCGCCGAGATCGTCGGCAACACGCCGATGGTGCGGCTCACGAGGGTCGCGCCCGACTGCGGCGCCGAGCTGATCGGCAAGCTCGAGGCCTACAACCCCGCGGGTAGCGTCAAGGACCGCATCGGCGTGGCGATGATCGCCGCCGCAGAGGCCGAGGGGCGGATCGAGCCGGGGCGCAACACGATCGTCGAGTCCACGTCCGGGAACACCGGCATCGCGCTCGCCTTCGTGTGCGCCGCCAAGGGCTACGACCTCGTTATCACGATGCCCCAGGGCATGAGCCGCGAGCGCGAGAAGCTGCTGCGGCTCTACGGGGCGGAGGTCGTCTGGGTCGAGTCGATGGGCGGCATGAACGAGGCCGTCGAGGAGGCGCGGCGGATCTGCCGCGAGCGCGGCGACTGCTACGTGCCGAACCAGTTCTCGAACCCGGCCAACCCCGAGATCCACCGCCGCACCACCGCCGAGGAGATCTGGCGCGACACCGACGGCACCGTCGACGTCCTGGTCGCCACGTGCGGCACGGGCGGCACGATCACCGGGTGCGGCGAGCGGCTGAAGGAGCGCAATCCGTCGCTGCACGTCGTGGCCGTCGAGCCCAGCGCCTCCCCGGTGCTGTCGGGCGGCCGGCCGGGGCCGCACAAGATCGACGGCATCGGCCCCGGCTTCGTGCCGGAGGTGCTCAACCGGGAGGTGATCGACGAGATCGTCGCCGTCGAGGACGAGGACGCCATCGAGACCGCCCGTCTGTGCGCCCGGCGCGAGGGCGTCAACGCGGGGATCTCGGCGGGCGCCGGTGTCTGGGCGGCCGCTGAGGTCGGCTCGCGCCCCGAGATGCGCGGCAAGCGGATCGTTGTGATCATGCCGGACTCCGGCGACCGCTACGTGAGCACCCCATTCTTCGCCCCGTGATCGGCATCTCGACATTCGCCCGGGTCGCGCGCGAGCTGCGCGAGGACCTGACCGCGGCCCAGGAGCGCGATCCGGCCGCCCGCAGCGTCGGTCGCGGCGAGATCCTGCTCACCTACGGGGGCGTTCAGGCGATCCTGGCTCACCGCGTCTCGCACGCGCTGCACGACGCCGGTGTGCCGCTCGCGCCGCGGATGCTGGCAAACGTGATGAAGGTGGTCACGGGCGTCGAGATCCACCCGGCCGCCCGCATCGGGCGCGGCCTGTTCATCGACCACGGCGCGGGCGTGGTGATCGGCGAGACGGCCGAGGTCGGCGACGACGTGACGATGTACCAGGGCGTGACCCTCGGCGGGACCGGGTTCGCGCGCGGCAAGCGCCACCCGACGGTCGGGCACGAGGTGATGATCGGGTCGGGCGCCAAGCTGCTCGGGCCGATCGAGGTGGGCGACCGCTCGAAGATCGGCGCCAACTCGGTCGTGATCCACGACGTGCCGCCGAACTCTACCGTGGTAGGCAACCCGGGCCACCCGGTGCGGGTGGACGGGAAGAAGCCCGAGGGACCGGACGCCGACTGGGTCCACCTGCCCGACCCGGTGGCCGACGCGATCGCCGGGCTGGTCAACCGGATCTCCCAGCTCGAGGAGCTCGTGGCCGAGCAGACCGGCCGCAAGCCCACCGGCGCCGAGGTGAGGCCGCTGAAGCGCCGCGGCGGGCCCGACTCGGCTGGGGGATAGCGCTCGCCTCAGTAGTACACGCTGCGCGTGCGGTGCCGCGGCACGGCCTTGTACTCAGGCGCCTGCCCGCGGTTCCAGAGCCGGATGTCGAGCACGCGAGGCGGGATCCCGGTCCGCTCGGCCAGCCGCTCGCAGGCATGCACCGCGCAGGCGCGGATCTCGCGTTCGGCCTCGCCCGGCGACAGCGGCCGCTCGGCGTCGATGTGGGCGGCGAGCGCCGGGTCGTAGCGCAGCACGCCGTCCACGCGCAGCACGTGCGGGACGAGGTTGTCCGCGAAGATCGTGAGCTTGTCGAGGTCGTGGAACGTCGCGAGGCCGGCCAGCGCGAGGTCGCTCGGGACGATCTGGGCGCGCTTGTAGAAGCCCCGGTCGTCGAAGAAGCGCATGCCGCGGGCCAGCGCCGTGGCCAGGCGCTCGGCCGAGCCGCCGGCCTGCTCGATCACCTCGAGCGCGGTGCGGTCGCCGAGGAAGCGGCCGAGGTCGCGCAGCGCCTCGGCGTAGAGGCGCATCAGCGGGTGGCGCGGCTCCTGGCCGAGCACCGAGGCCAGCTCGTCCGCCTCGAGCGCGCGCAGCTCGGCGTTCGACCAGGACCCGTGGGCGCGGAAGCGGTCGGCGAGGCCCCACGCCACGGTGAAGTAGCCCGAGCGGCCGGGCCGCTTGCGCAGCGTGGGAAACCAGCCGGAGCCGAAGTTGACGGTGTCGAGCGTGAGCAGGTAGGCGG
>JBOGXT010000215.1:0-9004 GCA_050694635.1 Thermoleophilaceae bacterium | reverse complement strand
GAGGCCGTGAGCGAGGCAGAGCGGATCGAGGCGCAGCGCGTCTCGGCGGCGGGCCGGCTGGAGCGCGCCGAGGCTCAGGTCGGCTCGGCGCGCAAGCTCCTGGCCGAAGCCCGCACGAGGATGGCCGAGCTCGTCGCCGAACGGGACGCCGCGCGCGACACCGCCGCCTCCGCGAACCGGAGGGCGGCGGAGCTGGACGCCGGCCTCGCACAGCACCGCGAGCGGGCCGCGCTGGATGCGCGGAATGCAGCGCAACGCGCTGAGGCGCTTCGGAGCGAGGCCGGCGGTCTCCGCACGACGGTCGACGCCCTGACGTCCGAAGGGGTCGCGCTTCGCGAAACCCTCATCGACACGGAACGCGAGCTCGAGGGAGAGCGCAAGCTGAGACGGGACCTCGAACGCCAGCTCGAGGCCGCCTCGCTCCGCTCCGACCAGCTCGAGGAGGACCTCACCGCCATCCGCGCTCGTCTCGGCTACAGGATCGGCCGCTCCTTCCGGCGCCTCAGCCCTTTCGGGCGGGGTTCCCGCAGCCGAGGAGAAGCCACTCAGGACGGTCAATGAAGTCCTAGTCGTTCGCGGCTGCCTCGATCGCAGCCCAGCTCCGGGCGCTCGGAGCGACCTCGCCTTCACACGGGGCTGCTGGACATCGACGGCGAGCCGAAGCCGGCGCTGGCCGCAGGCGGCTCACCGGGCCCCGCGCTCCTCGCCCATCACACCTAGTCTCGAAGGGCTTCGTCGAAAACGAGGGCAACCAGATCCGTGTGGTGGATCCGCTGCGCGCGTTGGGTCGCACACGATCGGCGGGGATTGCTCGGGGACTGAAGGAAGGTTCGGGACCTGATACACGTGTGACCATGGTCCGAACCACGGTCTACCTCGAGGAGCATGACCTTGCGGCGCTACGACGCATCGCAGCGGAGACCGGCCGCTCACAGGCGTCGATCGTCAGAGACGCCGTGGCCGAGGCGATCAAGTCCGGCGGGGAGCGATCCTTCAAGTCGCAAGGGGCCCGTCGCGGAACGGGGGAGCCCATCGGCCCTCGGAGCGAGAGGATCGTGCGCGAGGAGCTCGGGCGGCGGCGGCGCTGAGCGTCGGCGGAGGCGCAAGCCCGCGACGAGGGTGGACATGAGCAAAGCCTACGTGCACGGCTACTACCCGCGGGAGAACGAGCGCCTGCAGGATCAGGCCGGCACCCTGGTCGACCTGCTGCACTCCGACACCGCGTACCCGCCCGCCAGCACGGTGCTCGAGGCCGGGTGCGGCGTCGGCGCCCAAACGGTCACCCTGGCCGAGCGAAGCCCCGAGGCCCGATTCACCTCAGTCGACGTCTCCGCAGTCTCCATCGAGGAAGCTAGGCGACGGGCCGACAGGGCGGGGCTCACCAACGTGGAGTTCCGGCAAGCGGACATCTTCGATCTGCCCTTCGAGGCCGAGTCCTTCGATCACGTCTTCCTGTGCTTCGTCCTCGAGCACCTCTCGCGGCCGGTTGAGGCCTTGGCGCTTCTCACCGCCCTGATCAGGCCCGGCGGCACCATCACCGTCATCGAGGGCGATCATGGATCGGCCTACTTCCATCCGGACAGCCCCGCCGCTCATGCGGCGATCGACTGCCAGATCGAACTGCAGGGGAGGGCCGGCGGCAACGCACTGATCGGCCGGCAGCTCTACCCGCTCATGGTCGAGGCGGGTGTCCGCGCCGTCCGCGTCTCGCCCCGGATGGTCTATGTCGATTCGAGCCGACCCGACCTCGTCGACGGCTTCACGAGAAAGACGTTCACGGCGATGATCGAGGGCGTTCGCGAGTCCGCGATCGCGGCGGGCCTCATCGATCCGCCGAGCTTCGACGCAGGCGTCCAAGCCCTCCACCGAACGACCGGGGCGGACGGCGTGTTCTGCTACACGTTCTTCAAGGGAATGGGGCTAAAAGCGAGAGGAACGCCTGACCTTGTCTCGCCGCGCAACGCTGGCCGTCGCTCGGCATCGGCCTGATCCGCCTGGAGGAGTTCCAGGGCTACCTGGACGCGGCTCGCGATGTGCTGATGCACGGCCGCACCGAGCGCGGCGCCCACCGCCGCCGCACGGCCGCCGCGGTCGGCCACGCGCTCTCGTTCGACACCTGGCGCTCGCTGGTGCGCGAGCAGGGCCTCTCCGAGGCCGAGGCGGTCGAGCTGATGGCGGCCCTGGCCCGGGTCTAGACCCGGACGACCTCGACAGCCAGGTCGTCGAGGTCGGCGTCCTGGGTATAGACGGCGACCGCGTGGGCCCGCGCGGTGGCGGCAATCCAGGTGTCCTCGACCTTCGGACGGTGCCCGGCGCGACGAGCCGAGGCCACCAGTTCGGCGAAGGCGGACGCGACCCCCTCGCCCGGGTCGATGATCACGACGACCTTGGGCTCGTGCCACAGGCACAGGATTCCGCCGTCCTCGTGAGGGAGTACTTCGTCTGGCTGCGGTAGCGAGTTCGCCGTGAGCAGGCGGCGCATCGTCGCTTCGGCCTCGTCGCGCCCCGGAAATGGTGTGGGCATGCGAGGCAGGCTCGCAGCGCTCGTGTGACGGGTGGGGTCGCGAGCGTTACAAGTCGGCGACGGGAGACACCCGCGTCGCCTCGTGGGCGTACGCCCGCCGGCTGGCACGCCCGTTCAGCCGGTGGGCGTGACGCGGTAGGCGTCGAAGACCGACTCGATGTTCCGCAGCCGCGCGATGCAGGTCTTCAGCGACTGCGTGTCCCCCACCTCGACCACGAAGCGGTTCTTCACCATCGGGTGCACCACCGTGCAGCGCGCCTCCAGGATGTTGATCCCCGTCTCCGCGAAGGTGCGCGACAGGTCCTCCAGCAGCCGGTGGCGGTCCCAGCCGTCCACCTGCAGCTCGACCCGGAACGGCGCCGACGTGTCGCCTTCCCATGCCACGTCGGTGAAGCGCTCCGGGTTCTTCATCAGCGCCAACGCGTTCGGGCAGTTGTCATGGTGGATCGTGATCCCCTTGCCGAGCGAGATGTAGCCCACGATCGGGTCGCCGGGCACCGGGCGGCAGCACTTGGCAAGGCGCAGCATCACGTCGTCGACGCCCTCCACCTTGATCCCGAAGGTCGAGGAGGCCGCGGTCTTCTTCGGCGTCTCCTTCCGCTCCAGCAGCTCGGACGCCGGCGAGGCCGGCTCCACCGCGGCCTCGCCCTCCTTCAACCGGGCCATCAGCTTGCTGGTGACCGTCTTCGGCGAGATCTTCGCCTGACCCAGCGCGATGTAGAACTCCTCGCCCTTCTTGAAGCCCATCTCGCGGATCACGTCCGCGAGCAGCGGCGAGCCGGCCAGCTTCTGCGGCGGCAGCCCGGCGCGCTTCATGTTCTCGTGCAGGATCTCGCGGCCGGTGCGCTCCGAGTCCTCGCGCCGCTCGCGCTTGAACCAGGCGCGGATCTTCGACTGCGCCCGCGTCGTCTTGGCGAGCGCCAGCCAGTCGCGCGACGGCCCGCGCTCCTTCTTCGAGGTCAGCACCTCGCAGATGTCGCCCGACTGGAGCTCGTAGTGGAGCGGCACGATCTTGCCGTTGACCTTGGCGCCCACGCAGCGGTGCCCGACGTCGGTGTGGATCGAGTAGGCGAAGTCGAGCGGCGTGGCGCCGGAGGCGAGCGACTTGACCTCGCCCTTCGGCGTGAAGACGAAGACCTCGTCCTCGAACAGGTCGGCCTTCAGGGTCGCCGCGAACTCCTGCGGGTCCTTGGCCTCGTGCTGCCAATCGAGCAGGTGGCGCAGCCACTCCACCTTCTCCTCGACCGGCTTGCCGCCGTCCTCCTTGTAGATCCAGTGCGCCGCCACGCCGAACTCGGCGGTGCGGTGCATCTCCATCGTGCGGATCTGGATCTCGAGCGGGCGGCCCTCGGGCCCGATCACCGTGGTGTGGAGGGCCTGGTACATGTTGAACTTGGGCATGGCGACCCAGTCCTTGAAGCGCCCCGGCAGCGGCTTCCAGAGCGAGTGGATGACCCCGATGGCGCCGTAGCAGTCCTTCACCGAGTCGACGATCACGCGCATCGCGGTGAGGTCGTAGATCTCGTTGAACTCGCGCCCCTTCTTTGTCATCTTCGAGTAGATCGAGAAGAAGTGCTTCGCGCGCCCGGAGATGTCCGCCTCGATGCCGACCGCCCCGAGCTCCTTCTCCAGGTACTGGCCGGCGCGTGACACGTAGGCCTCGCGCTCGTCGCGCTGCTGCGAGACCAGCTGCTTGATCTCGCTGAACTTGCGCGGGTGGAGCGTGGCGAAGGCGAGGTCCTCCAGCTCCCACTTGATCGCGTGGATGCCGAGCCGGTGCGCGAGCGGCGCGAAGATCTCGAGCGTCTCCGTCGCCTTCTCCTGCTGCTTGTGCTTCGGCATCGAGCCGATCGTGCGCATGTTGTGCAGCCGGTCGGCGAGCTTGATCAGGATGACCCGGATGTCCTGGGCCATCGCGACGAGCATCTTGCGGTAGTTCTCGGCCTGGCGGTCGTCGCGGCTCTGGAACGTGACACCGGAGAGCTTGGTGACGCCGTCGACGAGCGCGCCGATCTCGTCGCCGAACTCCGCGTTGACCTCGTCGAGCGACGCGCTCGTGTCCTCGACCGTGTCGTGCAACAGGGCGGCGCACAGCGTGGCCGTGTCGAGGCGCATGCCGGCGCAGATCTTGGCGACGCCGATCGGGTGGTTGATGAAGTCTTCGCCGCTGGCGCGGCGCTGGTCGGCGTGGCGGTCGCAGGCGAACACGAACGACTTCTCGACCAGCTCGCGGTCGACCCGCTCGGCCGCCTCGTCGGCGTGCTCCTCGACAACGGCGAACAGGTCCCCGAGCAGCACGCGCTGGTCCTCGGTCAGCCTCGCCTTCGGGCCGGCCGGGGCGTGCCCGGTGTGCTCGTCGACCGGGTGGCGCTCGAAGTCGCGCCCGCCCCGGGCGCCTCCGTCGCGGCGCGCCTTTCGCTTGACCGCCGTGCGGCGCTTGGCGGCCGCCGAGCCGCTGCCGTCGCTCGCCGGCGCGGCCGGCTTCGCCGGCGCCTTCGACGCCGTGGGTGTCCCCGACTTCGCGCCGTTGCGGGGAGGCTTCGGCATGCCTTCGAGTGTAGAGCGGAGGGCAGCTGCCTCACTTCGAGGCAGGCACCGGTACAGCGTGGATTCCGGGCCGCCGCGCGCCCGAGCGCGCCTTTACCTCGCTCGCGCCCAGCACCTGCAGCAGCGCCTCCACGGCCGCCGGGTTGAACTGCGAGCCGGCCTTCGCGCGCAACTCGGCGACCGCCTCGCCGAGCGTCATCGCCGGGCGGTAGGGACGGTCCGTGGTCATCGCGTTGAAGGCGTCGCAGCACGAGACGATCGTCGACCCGCGCGGGATCTCCGCGCCCGCCAGGCCGTCCGGGTACCCCGAGCCGTCCCAGCTCTCGTGCGACGAGCGCACGATGCGCCCCACGTCGCTGAGCAGGCCGCCGACCTGATCGAGCATGCGCTGGCCCTCGATCGTGTGGGTGCGGATCACGAGCCACTCGTCGTCGGTCAGCGGCCCCGGCTTGTTGATGATCTCCTTCGGCACGGCGATCTTGCCGATGTCGTGCAACAGCGCGCCGAACTCGACGTTGCGGCGCTCGCGCGAGTCGAGACCCATCGCGTCGGCCACGGTCACCGACAGCGCCACGACGCCCTGGCTGTGCACGCCGGTGTACTCGTCGTCGGCCTCGAGCACTTCGGCGAGCAGGAGCGTCGTGCCGCGGTAGGCGCGGCTGAGCTCGACCGCCTGGTGGAGGCGGGCCTGGCGCTCCGCGGCGAAGATGGCGAGGAGCCCGGCGAGGGGCAGGACCAGCAGCACCGCGTAGGGCTCGACGGTGGCCGCTATCGCGGCGAGCAGGCCGATCGGGGAGAGCAGCACGTCGACCAGGGCGATCCATGCAAGCGGCGCCGGCTCGATGCGAGGTGAGATGCCGAGCCCGATCCATTCGCAGAGCCTGGAGACCAGGTGGTCCAGGACGAGCTGCGAGCCGAGGGCGGCGAGCAGGATCGGCCACTGCGACAGGCTGGGCTCGGGCGAGCCGGCGAGTCCCAGCACGAGCGCCGGGCCCACCGCATGCCAGGAATCGCTCAGCGCGACCAGCGCACGGCGGTGGTGCAGCCTGCCGTTGAGGTACTCGGGCAAGCTGCCCAGCACGATCGCCGCCGCCACGAACAGCGGCACCGCGCCGACGGGCAGCAGGAAGAGCATCGGGACGAAGATCAGCTGGGTGGGGACGGTGAAGCCGTAGCGGGCCGCAAAGCGCACCCGGCCGACCAGGGCGTATGCGCCCACGAGGGCGAGCGCGAGCGGAAGGTCGAGCTCGCGCTGACCTGGAATGAGGAGGATCAGGAGCCCGGCCGCGACCAGGAAAGCGATCGCCGTAACACCCTCCACGGCGAGCTCGCGCCGCGACAGGGGCTCGGGATAGCGCCGGTCGAACCCCTCGAGCAGCTCCTCCCCCTCTGGGCTGAGTCCGGCGCGTAGGTCGTCGATGAGCTTCATGGCTACGAGGGCTCTATCGGCGGGTTCGGAGCAAGTCCTGATGGACGTCTGTTCGATGGACGCTTGTTGCCCGTCCGCCTGGACGCATGTCCGTTTCGCAATCGGGCGTCCGGCCCCATGCTGGGCTGTGCAATGGACGGCGCGAGGAGGCAGTCGATGGGAGTCAAGACGAAGCTGGTGCGGTTCACGACCGTGGCGGCGATCGCTATCGGTGTCGTCGCGGCTCTGCCTGCGACGGCGGGTGCCGTGATCGTCGAGGACGCCCCCTCCTGCGAGCCCCAGCCGACCACCAAGGCGTTCGCCCAGTGGGGCGACGGTCGCGACTACATGCTCGCGCCGGGCGGCTCCTTCGAGGACGGCGCCGCCGGCTGGCAGCTCAAGGGCGCCACGGTCGTGTCTGGCAACGAGAGCTTCTACGTTGGCGGGCGCTCGGACTCGAAGTCGCTCAGGTTGGACGGCGGCGAGACGGCCACGTCGCCCGAGATCTGCGTCGGCCTCGAGCACCCGACGATCCGCCTCTTCACGCGCAACAACCGGCTGCTCCTCTCGGCGCTGAGCGTCGAGGTGATCGTCGAGACCTCGGTCGGGCTGAAGGTGCCGGTGCCGATCGGGGTGGTGCTGCCGCACAACCCCTGGAAGCCCTCGCCGAGCTACCTGGTCGTCGCCAACCTGCTGCCGCTGCTGCCGGACGACTACACGCCGGTCGCCTTCCGCTTCCGCGCGATCGGCGGCGGCAGCTGGTGGATCGACGACTTCTACGTCGACCCAAGCCGCCGCTCCTAAAACAGCCAAAGGGGGCAGACGTGGGGCCGGCTCGGGGTGGAGTCGGCCCCACGTGTTTACGGCGAGTTCAACGCGTCAGGCGGCTTCGGCGCGGCGCTGCTGCGGCAGCTCTGGGGTGAGCGCTCGCTCGATCTCGGCCAGGCGCTCGCCGGACGCGCGGTAGGTGCTCGATCGCGTGAGGTCGGCGCGGATCCCCTCGCGCACCCGGCACGTGCGTTCCTCCGGGGCGAGCTCGACGAGCTCCAGCTCGACGAGCACGGTCAGAAGGTGGGCGCAGCAATCGGGCGTGCGGGGGTAGCGGGCGGTTCCGGTCAGCGCCGTTTGGAGGGCGTCGGGACCGGCGTGTTGCGGCAGCGCGCGGAGGGCGCGGTAGGCGTCGGCGAGCGCGGGCCTGAGGTCGAGGTCTGCGCGGAACACGAGCAGAGCGAACTCGGCCTCGGCGGGACCCCAGGCGAGGTGGGCGCTCGGGCCGGCCCGCAACAGAGCGTCGGCGCGGCCGCTGGGCGGCGGGTCGAGGGCGACGAGGTGGTCGAAGGCACGGGCAAGCTCGGGGTCGGCCGCGATGCCGGCCCACGAGGCGACGGCCATCCCGCCTGGCGCCAAGCCGGCGACGATCTCGTCGAGCCCCTGCTGTCGCCGCGGAACGTCGGCGACGGCGACGAGCACGGCCTCGCCGCTACTGAAGAGATCGCCGGCGACGCCGGCGAAGCCCTCGCAGCGGCGGTCGATGGGCTCCGAGCGGCGGTCGAGGGACTCGCCGCCCCCGGGTTGGACCGCCGGCGGCCGGCTGAGCCGCTCGAGCGCCCGCTCCAGCCGCTCCCAGAACGAGCCTTCGTCTCCGAGCACGCACAGCTCGCCCGCTTTCGTCGGGCAGAGCGCGCGCAGGATCACGCGCGGCTCCACCATTCCGTTCCAGCGGTTTTGCTCCAGGCGGAGCGCGATGTCGTGGTTGTCCGCGGACGCCGGGGCGAGCGCCTTCGGCGGCGACCCGAACGCCACGCCGCGAGAGCGGGCGCCGCCCGCAGTGACCAGCGTGAAGCGGGCGTGCTCGCCCTCCTCCCCCATGGCCGTAACGTGCTGGAAGCGCGCCGCTGGGACCAGGAGGGTCGGCTGGGGGTTGCCCATCCCGAACGGGCGCAGCGCCTCGAGTTCTTCGGCGAGCCCGAGCCCCAGCACGCCGCCGGGCACCACGGCGTCGACGCGCTCGACCGGGATCATGTCCGCGGGAGTGAGCGCCTCGCCGGCGTGAGCGGCCAGCGCGCGGCGAAACGGCTCGACGGCGGCCGCCTCCAGCTCCACGCCGGCCGCAATCCGGTGGCCGCCGAAGCGACTCAGGTGCGCCGCGCAGGCGGACAGGCCGGCGTGCAGGTCGTAGGCCGAGATGCTTCGGCCCGAGCCGCGGCCGGAGCCGTCCTCGAGCGCGATCGCGACGCACGGACGCCGCCAGCGCTCGACCAGCCGCGAGGCCACGATCCCCACCACCCCGGGATGCCATCCCTCCCCCGCCACGACGATGGCGGCCCGGCTGGCCTGCGGCAGGCAGGCGGCCTCGGCGGCGAAGAGTATGCGGGTCTCGGCCTCCCGGCGGTCGCGGTTGAGGAGGTCGAGCTCACGGGCCACCTCGTCGGCGCGGGCGCCGTCGTCGGTTAGGAGCAGCTCGAGCGCGGCGTCCGCCCGCCGCATGCGGCCGGCGGCGTTGATCCGCGGGCCGAGCCGAAAGC
>JBOGXT010000214.1:0-1888 GCA_050694635.1 Thermoleophilaceae bacterium | reverse complement strand
GTCAGGGCCACGGGGGTCGACGCACCGCCGCCGACGGCGCGGACACGTACGGCCAGCCTCCCGGGCCCGGCGACCACGCGGCCCGCCACCCGGAAGCCGCCCTCGTCGTCGGCGAGCGCCTCACCCGCCGGATGCCAGGCCCCGCGCGGGCGCCGCATCTCCAGCACGAGCTCCGCTCCGTCCGGGGCCTCATCGCCCTCGAGCGCGATTCGCCCGCCGGGCGCCACCACAGCAGGCGAGGCCTCCGCGGAGAGCCCGGCCGGCGCGGACGACGACCAGGAGGAGACGACGGTCGCCAGCTGCAGCAGCACGGCCAGCGCAGCGAGGGCGATGGAGATCGCCGCGGCCGCAGGCCCGACCGCCGGCCACGGCGGCGCCTGCGGTGGGGCGTACACCTCCACATGCGCGGGCCGACTCTCGAGGCCCTCCAGCTCATCGCTCAGGTTCCAAGCCGGCTCGGCGGCGGGCGGAGGCTCCGACCGGACAGGCGAACGCCGCCGCGCCGCGGGTGTCAGCGGGCCGGGGCGTGCAGTCTTTCCCTTCGCCTCGGGCTCGGTCGCCATCTAGCTCTCCTCGGCGCGCCGGCCGGGCGGCACGCGTCCCACGTGCTTCGCCGCCGGCCGGCGGCGTCCTGCGCCCGCGGGCGGCGAGTCCGGCAGAGTTCGGACGCATGCGAGCGCTGGTGCAGCGGGTGAGCGAGGCGTCTGTGACCGTCGACGGGGAGGAGATCGCCCGGATCGCGCGGGGGCTGCTCGTCCTGCTCGGCATCCGCGACGGCGACGGCCCGGAGGAGGCCGACCGCATCGCCGGCAAGCTCGAACGCCTGCGCGTGTTCGAGGACGCCGAGGGCCGCATGAACCTGTCGGTGCGGGACGTGGAGGCCGAGCTGCTGGTCGTCTCCCAGTTCACGCTGTACGGCGACGCCCGCAAGGGCAACCGTCCGAGCTTCGTAGAGGCCGCCGCGCCCGAGCTGGCGGAGCCGCTCTACGAGCGCGTACGAGAAGCGCTCGGCGCCCAGGGCGGCCGCTTCGGCGCCCGCATGCGGATAGCCCTGGTGAACGACGGCCCCGTCACGCTGCTGCTGGAGGTCTGAGGGCGCCCCGCCCGCGCACGTCCTCCGCGGCGCGGCACGTCTATACTCGGATTCACATCTTTCAGTCGTACGCCGTCCTCCGGGGCGGCGCCTGAAGGTGGGCCTCTCGGTCCACCTTTTTTTCGGATTTCATGCAGACCAATCCCCTCCAGATCGACATCGAAGAGCGACTCGCCTCCGCTGAGCCGGAGGTCGAGGTGCTGGCGTGCGAGCGGGTGGGGACGGAGCGGCTGCGCCTGTTCATCGACCACCCGGGCGGTGTCGACCTGGCGCTCTGCGAGCGGGTAACCGGACACCTCCGCGACCTGCTCGTGAACTACGGGCTCGAGGTGTCGTCGCCCGGGCCTCAGCGGCCGCTCACGAAGCCCGACCATTTCCGGCGCTTCATCGGCCGGCGCGCCCGCGTGAGGCTGCGCGAGCCGCACGACGGCCACCGGACCTACACCGGCGAGCTCGTGGGCGCCTCGGACGACGAGGTGACCGTGGCCGCCGCGGAGGGGGTCGTGTCGATCCCGTATTCCGAGATCAATCGCAGCAACCTGATGCCCGAAGCCGCCGGCTCGGCCAGCCGCGCGGGGATGGATGAAAGGGGGGAGGGATGACCAAGGAGATCGTCGAGGCCGTGGGCGTCCTCGAGCGCGAGAAGGGCATCTCGGCCGACCGCCTGATGGCGGCGCTCGAAGACGCGCTGCTGTCGGCCTACAAGAAGACTCCGGAGGCGGCGAAGTACGCGCGCGTGGAGGTGGACCGCGGCAGCGGCGACTTCCGCGTCTACGAGCTGATCCTGCCGCCCGA
>JBOGXT010000213.1:0-5216 GCA_050694635.1 Thermoleophilaceae bacterium | reverse complement strand
GGCGCCGCGACGCGCAACCTCGGCATCAACCGGCTGCTCGACGCCTTCGTCGAGGATCTGCCCTCGCCGGCCAAGAAGGGTGCCGCGCAGGTGGACGGCACGACGCTCGAGCCAGACGAGTCGAAGGACCTGGTGGCGTTCGTCTTCAAGACGCTGGCCGACCCTTACGCCGGCCGCGTCAACCTGTTCCGCGTCTACCAGGGTGTCATGAAGCACGACTCCCAGGTGATGAACTGCCGCGCCCACGTCAAGGAGCGGATCGGCCAGCTGCTGGTCCCGCAGGGCAAGGAGAACGACCACGCGGATGCCTTCGGCCCGGGCGACATCGGCGCCGTGGCGAAGCTGAAGGAGACCCACGCCGGCGACGTGCTCGCCGACCAGGACATCGAGGTCCCGCTGCGCCTCCCGGCGATGCCGCGACCGGTGATGGCCTTCGCCATCGAGGCCAGGGCGAAGGGCGACGAGGAGAAGATGGGCCAGGCCCTGCGCCGTCTCCAGGAGGAGGATCCGACGATCGACTTCCACCGCGACGAGCAGACGGGGGAGCAGATCCTGGCCGGCATCACCCAGATCCACGTCGAGGTGATCGTCGACCGCATGAAGGAGCGCTTCGGCGCCGAGGTCGACCTCCACCCGCCCCACGTGCCCTACCGCGAGGCGATCAAGGGCGGCGCCAAGTCGCACGCACGCTACAAGAAGCAGACGGGCGGGCGCGGGCAGTTCGCGGACTGCCACATCGAGATCGAGCCATTGCCGCAGGGTTCAGGCTTCGAGTTCGTCAACGCGATCAAGGGCGGCGTGATCCCCGGCGGGTTCATCCCGGCGGTGGAGAAGGGCGTTCAGGAGGCGATGCGCTCCGGGGTGGTCGCCGGCTTCCCGGTCCAGGACGTGCGGGTGCGGCTCTTCGACGGCCAGCACCACTCGGTCGACTCCTCCGAGATGGCCTTCAAGATCGCCGGGTCGATGGCGTTCAAGGACGCCATGGAGAACGCCCAGGCGGTGCTGATGGAGCCGATCATGACCGCGACCGTGGCGGTGCCCGAGGAGAACGTCGGCGACGTGATCGGCGACCTGAACTCGCGCCGCGGCCGGCCGCTCGGCATGGAGCCGAAGGGGTCGGTGACCGAGGTCAAGGCCGAGGTCCCGATGGCCGAGTTGCTGAGCTACGCGCCGGACCTGCGCGCGATCACAGGAGGCCAGGGCGAGTACTCGATGGAGCTCGCGCGCTACGAGGAGGTGCCTGCCCACATCGCGCAAGGAGTCGTGCAGGAGACGCGCGCTGAGCAGGAGGCGGTGAAGGCCTAGCCAGCGCGCCCTATCATCGGGCGCAGATGAAGAAGGAGCTCCGGCCAGTCCACGACGTCGTCAGCTGCGACGTCTGCGGAAGAACCATCCTGAAGGGGGAGCACACCGAGACGTATCTCGCTCCCGGAGGCCAGCGGCACCAGGTCTGCGACCTCTGCTCGCTGCGAGCGCAGCACCATGGCTGGATCCGCGAGTCAGCCGCCGGCGACGTGCCCACCCGCATGCCCCGTTCCGAGCCACGCCGGGGCGTGCTCGGGCGTCTTCGCCGCCAGCGGCCGCTCGAGCCGGAGCCCGAGGTCGCGGAGCACGAGGCGATGTTCGGCGCCGACAGCGGAGCCGAGCACGCCGAGTACGAGGAGCCGCAGGCCCCCGCACCGCCGGCCCCGCGGCCGCGCTCGCGGCCCAAGGACCCGCGCCACGTGCGCGCCGTGCCGACCACCGCGGAAGGGAAGGTGGAGCGGGCGCTCGACCTCTTCAACGGCTCCGACTACCAGCGCACGATCGCCGGCCTGGCCCGCACGCTCGGCACTCCGTACGTCAGCGTGATCCCGGACGCCGACCAGCAGAGCCAGGTCTCGCTTCTGGTCGCCTGGGAGCTTTCGTGGTATCGCTATCGGGTCGACCTCGGCGACGAGGACGATCCCGTGATGATGCTGGAGAAGGGTGACGAGATCGACCAGATCGAGGCCGCGATGCGCGAGTGGAACGCCACGCTCGACCCGAGCGGGCGCGTGCTCAGCGGCGGCCAGGCCGTCACCGATGGAGGTAGCGAGGCGTGATCTACTGCGTCGTGCCCCGGCCGCTCGCCGGAGAGCTGTTCGACAGGCTCAGCGACTACTACAAGGACGACCCGAACGTCGCGGTGATCGTGGATCGGCGCGGCCAGGGCGGGAGCCCGGGCGACCACCCCGGTTACGAGAACCGGCGCCGGCGGCGGCCCAAGGGCAGCTTCCCCCCGATCGATCCGCCGTCCGGCGGGTGAAGGTCGTCGTACACGTCGACGGCGGGGCGCGCGGGAACCCGGGTCCGGCCGCCGTGGCCGCGGTCGCGACCTCGCCCGACGGAGACACGCTCGGCGAGCGCAACGCCTACATCGGCGAGGCCACCAACAACGTGGCCGAGTACCGGGCGCTGCTGCTCGGCCTCGAGCTGGCGCGCGACCTCGGCGCGGCCGAGGTGGAGGTGGTGAACGACTCCGAGCTCGTCGCGCGCCAGATCGGCGGCGAGTACAAGGTCAAGCATGCGGGCCTGAGGCCGCTCTACCTCGACGCGATGCGGGCGCTCCGCGAGTTCGACGGCTGGGCCGTGCGCTCGGTGCGCCGCGACCAGAACACGCGGGCGGACGAGCTCGTGAACGAGGCGCTGGACGAGGCGCTGAGCGCGTAACCCGTCCCGACGCCGGGTACCCGAGCACGATGACCACGCTCGAAGTCCCGGGTCCGGTCGAACCGGACCAGCCCATGCCCAACCCGCCGGGCGCGCCGGAGGTCCCGGACCCGCCGCCGAGCCCCGAGCCGCAGATCCCGCCGGACCCGACGCCTTAGCGGGTGGCCACGCCCAGCTCGCTCGCCTTGCGCTCGAGCGTCTCGAGCAGCGAGTCGTAGGAGTCCGCGAACGCCTGCACGCCCTCGTCCACGAGCTGGCGCAGGACGATGTCGTCGATGTCCACGCCGGCCGCCTCCAGCCGGCCCATCAGCTCGCGCGCCGCGTCGACGTCCCGGTCCACGGTGCGCTCGGGCGTGGCGTGGTCGCGCGCGGCCTCGATGGTGGCGTCGGGCATCGTGTTGACCGTGTCGGGGCCGATCAGCTCGTCGACGTAGAGCGTGTCCGGGTAGTCCGGGTTCTTGGTCGACGTCGAGCCCCAGAGCGGGCGCTGTACGTTCGCGCCGGCGGCCCGCAGCCGCTCCCAGCGCTCGCCGGCGAAGATCTCCTGGAACGCCGCGTAGGCGAGCTTGGCGTTTGCCACGGCGGCTTTGCCGCGCAGCTCCTCGCGCCCCTTCTCCTCGAGGACCTTGTCGACCTTCGTGTCGACCCGCGACACGAAGAAGCTCGCAACCGACGCCGCCCGCTCGACGGGTTCGCCCGCCTCCACGCGCCGCTCCAGGCCGCGCAGGTAGGCCTCCGCCACCTGGCGGTAGCGCTCGACGGCGAACAGCAGCGTCACGTTCACGTTCACGCCGCGCGCGGTCAGCTCCTCGAAGGCGCTCACGCCCTCCTCGGTGCCGGGCACCTTGATGAACACGTTGGGGCGGTCGAGCGCGTCGCGGTGGCGCACCGCCGCCTCGACCGATCCGTCGGCGTCGAACGCCAGCGAGGCGGGCAGCTCGAACGAGACGTAGCCGTCCTTGCCGCCGGTCTCCTCGAACACGGGCCGCAGCAGCTCGCAGGCGTCCCACACGTCGCGGTAGGCGAGCCGCTCGAAGATCTCCTGAGGGTCGTCGGTGTCGGCGGCAAGCTCGTGGAAGGCGTCGTCGTAGCGGTCCGAGCTCCCCATGCCCTTCTCGAAGATCGTGGGGTTCGAGGTCACGCCGCTGATGCCGTCGTCCTCGATCCGGCCGCGCAGCGTGCCGTCGTCGAGCAGTTGTCGGTTCAGGTTGTCGATCCAGATCGACTGGCCCAGCGCCTCGATCTCTCGCAGCAGGTTGCTCATCGTCGTTCCTCTCTCGTTCGTGCTCAGGCGGTCGCCCGGGCGCCCACCAGCTCGCGGGCGGCGGCGGCGATGGCGCCGGAGTCGATGCCGGCCTCGCCCAGCAGCTCGTCGGGTGTTCCGGAGCCCGGCATGATCTCCACCCCGAGCTTACGCACGCGGCACCGCTCGCCGGAGTCGGCCAGCGCGCTCAGCACGGCCTCGCCGAGGCCGCCCTCCGGCCAGTGGTCCTCCGCGGTCACGATCGCCCCGGTCTCGGCGGCGGCGCGGGCGAGCGTCGGGGCGTCGACCGGCTTGACCGAGTAGAGGTCGATCACTCGCGCCTGCACGCCGTCCTGGGCGAGCTCGTGCGCGGCGCGCAGGGCCTCGTGGAGGGTCACGCCGGCGCCGACCAGCGCGACGTCGTCGCCGTCGCGCAGCACGCGGCTGCCGCCGATCTCGAACCGGTCGTCTGGCCCGTAGAGCACGGGCAGGGCGCCGCGGTGGGCGCGCAGGTATGCGATCCCGTCCAGGTCGGCCATCAGCTCGACCAGCCGCACGGTCTGGTTGGCGTCGCTCGGGTAGAGCACCGTGCTGGAGTGGACGGCCCGGAACGTGGCCAGATCCTCGAGCCCCATCTGCGAGGGTCCGTCCTCGCCGATCGACACGCCCGCGTGTGAGCCGCACAGCTTGAGGCTCGCCCGGCTCACGGCGGCCATGCGCACGAAGTCATAGGCGCGCGTCCAGAACGCGGCGAACGTGGACGCGAAGGGCTTCCAGCCGCGCCGCTGGAGCGCCACGGCGGTGGCGACCAGCTGCTGCTCGGAGATGTAGAGCTCGACGTAGCGGTCCGGATGCGCGTCGCGAAAGATCTCGCTGTAGGTCGAGTTCGAGACCTCGCCGTCGAGCGCGACCACGTCGCCGCGGGCGTCGCCGAGCGCCTTGAGCGCCTCGCCGTAGGCCTTGCGGGTGGCCACCTCCTCGCCCTGCTCGTAGCGCGGGCGCTCGCCGCCGGGCGCCTCGAAGCGGTGCGGCTCCACGCCCGGCTCCGGCTGCGCGACCTCCACGCTCAGGTCGCGCGGGCCGCCCAGCTCGGCGATCGCCTCCTCGGCGTCCTCGAGCGGCTTGCCGTGCTTGCCGGGCTGGTCCTCGACGGCCTTCACGCCGGCGCCCTTCTTGGTGCGTGCGAGCACCACGGCCGGCCGGCCGGAGGTCTCCTCGGCGCGTGCGTACGCGTCCTCGATCGCCTCCACGTCGTGGCCGTCCACCTCGATGGCCTCCCAGC
>JBOGXT010000212.1:0-2784 GCA_050694635.1 Thermoleophilaceae bacterium | reverse complement strand
GCCTGACTCCGTCCGCAGCCCGGGCACCTCGAGGTCCGCCGGGGCGGCGCTCGCCACGCGCTCGTCCATGATCGCCTCGGCCAGCGAGCCGGAGCCCGCGCGCGAGCGCGCCTGGGCCAGCCGGTCGAGCGGGAGCAGACCCGTCGTCTCGAGCAGGTCGGCGACGAGGTGCGTGACCGCGTTCGGCGAGATCCCCGCGCCGGGCGGGTACTGCGGCGAGACGCCTTCCCGGTCTGCCTCGCCCTCGGCTTCGCCTGCGCGGCGAAGCGGCTGCAGATCGTCGAATTCCACCTCTACGGGTTATCGGCCTCGCGGGCCGAATCCCTGAGAGGAGGGATTGCCTCGAGCTAGAAGTGGCCCAGGTACGCGTCGAGAAGCGTCTCGCCCCAGAAGAGAGCGACGACCGCGCCAAACGCGAGGAAGGGCCCGAACGGGATTCCCATCTTCCGCGCGGCGGCCCCGTGCCGGGCGAGGAGGAAGACCACCGGGACGAGCGCCGCCACCATCCCGACCATGAGCGCCACCGGCACGGTCTTACCCAGCATGGCCCCGAGCAGGAGACAGAGCTTTACGTCACCCATGCCCATCCCCTTCGGATAGGCGAGGAGAGCGACGAAGAGGAAGAGGGAGGCCCCGAGGGCGGCGAGCACCCACTCGAGCGTCCGCTCGGGCATGAGCGCGATCTGGGCGGCGAGGACGACCACCGTCGCCGGAAGCACGATCACGTCCGGGAGGATCCGGTGCTCGGCGTCGATCGCCGAGAGGGCGACGAGGACGGCCACGAAGAACGCGGCCACGAACGCCTCCCCGCTCAGCCCGAAGGCGAGGAAGCAGCCGGCGACGAGCAGCGCCGTGAGAAGCTCGACGAGGACGTAGCGGAGGCCGATCCGCGCGCCGCAGGAGCGGCAGCGTCCACGCAGGAGCAGGTACGAGAGGACGGGTACGTTGTCGTACCAGGCAACCTGGCTCCTGCAGGAGAGGCACGACGACGGCGGGTGAACGAGGGAACGCCCCTCGGGCAGCCGCGCGGCGACGACGTTCAGGAAGCTTCCGAGCGCGAGTGCGGGCGGCAGGGCGAAGACGGCGAGGGCGACGTTCATCACCCTCCGTATCGGCGTTTCGAGCTAGCCGCTGTAGAGCTGCGGCGGATTCGGCTGCGCGTAGACGGCCGGGTTCCCGGGCATGCCCGCCGGCACCGTCGTGATCGTCGGGAACGAGTCGTTCTGGACGTTGTTCGTGAAGATGATCTCGTCGCCGACGATCGGGCCGTCCGAGCGCGCGTTGTTCGAGTACTTGATGTCGTGGGTGGCGAAGAGCCCGCCCTGGAAGGCCCCGTTGTTAGAGACGAGGATGCCAATGCCCGTCCCCGCCTGTCCTCCGGAGCCGTCGGCCACGAACGTCAGCATTTCTGTGTTCGGGTTCCACGCGGAGAAGTCGCACGTGCCGCCGGAGATCCCCCCGCAGAGCTTCGTGTCGATGCTGAAGACGAGAGTGCCCGAGAGGTAGATGGTGGCCTGGCCGTTGTACTGGTTGAGCGCCCCGTTTCCGATCTTCGCGCTCCCGTCGATGTACATCGTCCCGTAGACGGTCAGCGTCTTCGTCGAGGCGTTCCACGAGAGCTCGCCGCTCGGGCTGTCCGCAGGCCCGACCCGGCACGTGTACGAGGAGGCGGGCGTCAGATCGAAGACGGTGGCGACGCTGTTGTTCCGGAGGCCGTCGTTGTCCCAGACGGGCGGCGAGCCGGAGCGCGCGCCGTTCGCGGTCGTGCAGTCCAACGTCGGCCCGGGAATGGAGTTCGCGTACCAGTTGTCGAAGTCGGCCTCGGGGGCGGCGATCACGGGGACGGTGTTGTTCACGCCGACGACCCAGGCGGGCCCATCTTTCTTCGAGTAGATCCGGCGGCTGTCCTGGTTCCCCGAGCACGGAGTCGCCCAGGCCCCGGTGCCGTACTGGCAGCCGCCGCCGACGTAGGTCTCGACCCTCGTGGCCATGCTGCTCGACGATCCGACGAAGGCGTTGTTCGAGAGGTCGAGGTTGCCCTTGACGATCAGGGATTCCGACGTGACTCCCGCATTGTTGGAGAGGCAGAGGTTGCCCTCGACGTACAGCCGGGACGACCCGGAGACGTTCTGCAGGAGGGTCATGTCGCAGGGATTGCCCGTGCCCGTGTTGTAGATGTAGTTCCAGGCCGGGTTGTTCAGGGGCTGCGTCATCGTCGGCGTCACCGGCACCTTGGCCGTGAGCGTGCGCTCGACGTCGGCCGCGCCGGGGCCGGTCGGGTTCGCCAGCCGGCCTGTCGACGTGAGCGTCCACGTCTGCGTGAGCTGGTCGAGCGTCCCCGACCACGTCACCCTGCCGGTCTCGTGCTCGGTCGTGGTCTCGGGCAGGAGGTCTGGCATGAGCGCGTTGTTCTCGGGCTTCGAGAGGACGGCCATCGAGTTGTTGATGCCGGCCTCCGCGAGTGCGAAGGACGTCAACCCGGCGTTGCTGCGGTACGAGTTACGCGAGTTCGTGCTCGAGAAGTCGAGCACCGCCATGACGCTGAGCGAGAGCGTGGCGAGGATGCCCAGCGCGATGGGCAGGACAATTCCTCGCTCGTTGTTGAACCGCAGGATTCTCATGGGGCCGCTCTCTCAGAATCGGCGCATCGCTGCGCGGACGCATCCCTCGAAGGGGTTCAGCAGGTGGCGAGCGGATCCCCGCCGGAGCCGGTCCGCGTGCTGTTACGGAGAACGATCCGGTCGCAGAGCGCGTACACGGGCGTCGCGTCGCCCGGCTTCACGT
>JBOGXT010000211.1:0-1787 GCA_050694635.1 Thermoleophilaceae bacterium | reverse complement strand
CCTTGAGCACGGTCCCCTGGAGCGGCGACACGAGCTCGCCGGGAGCGCCGCCACCGCCCTCGCCTGACTTGCGCTCGCGGCGCGGCGCCTTGCGGGCGCCCGCGGCCGGCGCGGCGCCGTTGGGGGCGAACGGCGCGCCGATCACCTTGACCTCGAACCTGCGTCCCGACACCTCGACGGCGTAGTCGCGCTCCACCGTCTCCTCGGGTGGCTCGTCGTCGGACTTGCGCTCCGGCGCGGGGAAGGCGAGCTGCTTCAGCCAGTCGCGGTCCTCGACCAGGTCGCGGCAGGTCTCGCCGCGCGCCCATTGCTCGGTGGCGAGCACGGCGCGGTGGAAGGGGATCAGCGTCTTCAGGCCGTTGATCTCGAACTCCCCGAGGGCGCGCAGCATGCGCCGCGTCGAGGCCTCCCGGTCGACGTCCCAGACGATCAGCTTGGCGATCATCGGGTCGTACAGCGGGAGCACCTCGTAGCCCTCCTCGGCCCCGGAGTCGACCCGGACGAACGGCCCCGCGGGCTCCCGGTAGCTGCCGACCGTGCCGGGCGCCGGCGCGAAGTTCTTGGAAGCGTCCTCGGCGTTGATGCGGCACTCGATCGCGTGGCCGCGCAGCACCACGTCCTCCTGCGCGTAGGCGAGCGGCTCGCCGGCGGCGATCTTGACCTGCTCGCGCACGATGTCGATGCCGGTGACCATCTCGGTCACGCAGTGCTCGACCTGCACGCGCGTGTTCATCTCGAGGAAGTAGTAGTCGCCGTCCTGCAGCAGGCCCTCGACGGTGCCGGCCGAGCGGTAGCCGACCGCCCGCGCCGCCTCGGTGCCGATCTCGCCGATTCGCTCGCGCAGCTCGGGGTCGACCGCCGGGGCGGGGCTCTCCTCGATCAGCTTCTGGTGGCGGCGCTGCACCGAGCAGTCGCGCTCGAACAGGTGGATGACGTTGCCCTCGCCGTCGGCGAGGATCTGCACCTCCACGTGGCGCGGGTCGGGCAGGTAGCGCTCCACGTAGACGGTGGCGTCGGAGAAGAACTTCTCGCCCTCGCGCGAGGCGCCCTCGAAGGCCTTTTCGAGCTCGTCCTCCGACTGGGCGACGCGGAAGCCCTTGCCGCCGCCGCCCCCCGCGGCCTTGATGGCGACCGGGTAGCCGATCGACTCGTCGATGATCCCGCGCGCCTCGTCGACCGACTCGACCGGATCGGTCGTGCCGGGCACGATCGGCACGCCGGCGTCGCGCATGATCTCGCGCGCCCTGGTCTTCGAGCCCATGGCGTCGATGGCGTCCGCCGGGGGGCCGATGAAGACGATGCCGGCCTCCTCGCAGGCGCGCGCGAACGCGGCGTTCTCGGCCAGGAAGCCGTAGCCCGGGTGGATCGCCTCGGCGCCCGCCTGCTCGGCGACCTCGAGGAGCTTTTCCACCTTCAGGTAGCTCTCGGTCGCCGGGCCGGGCCCGAGCAGGTAGGCCTCGCCGGCGCGCCGCACGTGCGGGGCGTCCCGGTCGGGCTCCGAGTAGACGGACACGCTGCCCACGCCCAGCTCCTCGAGCGTGCGCATGACGCGGATGGCGATCTCGCCCCGGTTCGCGACAAGGACCTTCGAGAACATGGCGGCGGGGAGGTTATCGCCGCACCCCCATAATGAGGTGGGTGCGCTTCGCCGCCGCCCTGCTCGCCGTCGCGGCGACCGCCTTCGCCGTGCTCCCCGCCCCGCCCGCGAGCGCGGCGCTTCGCTTCAGGCGCTGCGAAGCCTTCCTGCTGCAGTGCGCGCGGCTGAGCGTCCCGCTCGACCGCAGCGG
>JBOGXT010000210.1:0-7213 GCA_050694635.1 Thermoleophilaceae bacterium | reverse complement strand
GCGCCGGCCTGCGCGGCGCGGTGGCCGAGACCGCCGTGGGGCTGGGCAGCGCCGCTGTCGCAGTGGAGGTCTTCGCCTGGTCCGAGCGCCATCCCGACAACGCGCTGACCCGCCTGCTGCGCGTGCCCGGCCACGAGATCCAGCGGGCGATCGGGACGCGCGAGCCGTCCCGGGAGCAGCTCGACGTGGGCCGCGCGGCGCTGGAGGAGATACTTCGTGTCGAGCGCGCAGACGCGTGAACGGCTCGATCCGGGCGTCTTCCGTCTACCGGTCGACCGGATCCGCGCGGGCTACTACTCGGACGCCTATTTCAACTTCACGAGGCAGCTGCTGAAGGAGCGCGGCGATCGTCCGCGCGTGACGATGCAGGTCTTCCAGAAGCGCCGTTCGGTGCTTGGCGGGATCGACGAGGCGGTCGCGATCCTCAAGCTGTGCAGCGACGACTGGGACGCGCTGGAGGTGCACGCGCTGCACGAGGGCGACGAGATCACCCCGCTGGAGACGGTCATGACGATCGAGGGCGACTACTCGCTGTTCGCGCACCTCGAGACCGTCTACCTCGGCTGTCTTGCTCGCCGCACGCTGATCATGCGCAACGTGCGAGAGGTGGTGGAGGCGGCGCACGGCAAGCCGATCCTGTTCTTCCCGGCCCGCCACGACCACTGGCTCGTGCAGACCGGCGACGGCTGGGCGGCGCACGTGGCCGGGGCGATCGGCGTGTCGACCGAGGCCCAGGCGTCGTGGTGGGGCGGCGTGGGTGTCGGCACCGTGCCGCACGGGCTGATCGCGGCCTTCGGCGGCGACACCGTCGCGGCGGCGCGCTCCTTCGCCGACCGCTTCGCGAACGAGATGAACGTGACCGTGCTGGTCGACTTCGAGAACGACTCGGTGCGGACCGCGCTGGAGGTGGCCGACGCGCTCGGCGACGAGCTCTGGGGCGTCAGGCTCGACACCTCGGAGCGGCTGGTGGACCGCGCGCTCTGGCACGAGATGGGTGACTTCAAGCCCACGGGGGTGAACGCGGTGCTGGTGGAGCGGGTCCGGACGGCGCTCGACGAGGCCGGGCACGAGCGGGTGCGGATCGTCGTCTCGGGCGGCTTCGACGCGGCCAAGATCGGCGAGTTCGAGGCCCACGGCACGCCGGTCGACGCCTACGGCGTCGGGTCGTCGCTCGTACGGGGCGAGAACGACTACACGGCCGACGTGGTCCGGGTCGAGGGGCGCGACTGCGCGAAGGCCGGGCGGCGCTTCAGGCCCAACCCGCGCCTAGAGCGCGTGGAATGAGGCTCAACCAGATGGTCGCTGCTGCCGATTGGGGTAGGAGATGAGGCGGGCGACCCTCCTGTTCATGTTGGCTGCCCTCGTGTCCGCCCCATCCGTGGCGCTCGCACAGGGTGGCTCGGCCGACTGCAACGGGTCGGCCCGGGTGGGCAGGACGCAGACCGTCGGCGGCCTCAGCCTCGAAAAGGGCCGCTACGACATCACGGTCAAGGAGACCGGCGACCTCACGTGCGACCAGGCGCGCGAGGAGTTCCGCGACATCCGCGCCGCCACCGGCGGGGATCTACCCGAAGGCTGGCAGGTCGATCTCACCAGCCGCACGTTCGCGCGTGAAGACGGCTCCGACTCATTCAGCGTGACCCGGGTCGTGCCGCGCGCGGCCGCGGACGACGGCGGCCTCGGCTGGGACGACATCGAGAGTTGGATGGTGATCTGGCTGCCGATCATCTTCATGGCGCTGATCGCCGCCTTCCTGCTGATGACGCTGCGCTACATGCCGCGCACGAAGCCGCAGCAGATCAAGCCGGCCTCGGCGAGCGCGGTGAAGTGGCGGGACGTCGCGGGCGTCGAGGAGTCCAAGGACGAGCTGCGCGAGGTGGTCGAGTTCCTGCGCGACCCGAAGCGCTTCCGCAAGCTCGGGGCCCGTGTGCCCAAGGGGATCCTGCTGCACGGCCCGCCCGGCACCGGCAAGACGCTGCTGGCGAAGGCGGTGGCCAACGAGTCGAAGGCGGAGTTCTTCGCGCAGTCGGCGTCGTCGTTCGTCGAGATGTTCGCCGGGCTCGGCGCCGCCCGCATCCGGCGCCTGTTCCGGGAAGCGCGCAAGGAGGCGCCCTCGATCGTCTTCATCGACGAGCTCGACGCGGTCGGGGCCACGCGCGGCAAGGACATCTCCGGCGAGAAGGACCAGACGCTCAACCAGCTGCTGGTGGAGCTCGACGGCTTCTCGGACCGCGACGAGCTCGTCGTGATCGCCGCCTCGAACCTGGTCGACAAGCTCGACCCGGCGCTGCTGCGGCCGGGCCGCTTCGACCGCCAGATCTTCGTCGCCCCGCCCGACCTGAAGGGCCGCCGCTCGATCCTCCAGGTCCACACCCGCAACAAGCCGCTGGCCGACGACGTCGACCTAGAGCTGGTGGCGCGCCAGACGAGCGGCCTCACCGGCGCCGACCTGGCTAACATCTGCAACGAGGCCGCGATCTTCGCCGGGCGCGACCATCGCGAGCAGGTCCTCACGCGCGACTTCCAGGCGGCGCTCGAGCGGGTGATCGCCGGAGTCCAGTCGCGCCGCGTGATCACCGAGCACGAGAAGCGCGTGGTGGCCTACCACGAGGCCGGCCATGCGCTCTGCTCGGAGATGCTGCCGTCCGTCGAGAAGGTGCACCGCATCTCGATCATCCCGCGCGGCAAGGCGCTCGGATACACGCTCAACCTCCCCGAGGAGGACCGCTACCTGAAGACCAGGGAGGAGCTGCTCGACTACCTGGTCGTGCTGCTCGGCGGGCGGGTGACCGAGCACATCGTCTTCGGCCAGGTCACGACGGGCGCGTCGGACGACCTGCGCAAGGTGCACGAGATCAGCCGTTCGATGGTCACCCAGTACGGGATGGGCACCGAGCTGATGTCGAAGCAGCTCCCGGCCGACGACTACTCGATGTCCGACCACACACGCCGCATGGTGGACGAGGAGCAGCAGTACCTGACCGACCTGGCGCACCGGCGGGCGATGAAGCTGGTGGCCGAGAACCGCACGCTGCTCGAGGCCTTCGCCTTCACGCTGCTCGAGAACGAGGTGCTCGAGCGCGACGACATCGAGCGGCTGGTGGGCGCCTACAAGGGCGAGACCGAGCCAATCGTCGTAAGCCTCGAGCCAGGGCCTGCCGACATCGCCGCCGCTGAGCCTGAGTAACCTCTCGGCCCGTGTTCGGCCGGATCGACCACATCGGTGTCGCGGTCGAGGACCTCGACGGCACCGTCCAGCTCTACTCCGAGCAGCTCGGGATGCCGGTGCAGCACCGTGAGACCGTCGAGGAGCAGGGCGTGGAGGCCGTGCTGCTCGGCGTCGGCGACAGCCACGTCGAGCTGCTGCGTCCGCTCGGCGCGGACACCGCCGTGGGCCGGTTCCTCGAGCGCAGCGGCCCGGGCCTGCACCACGTGGCCTACGGGACCGACGACATCGACTCGGCACTCGAGGCGATGCGTGCGGCGGGGCTCAGCCTGATCGACGAGCGGCCCCGCACGGGCATCAGGAACAGTCGCGTAGCGTTCGTGCATCCCAGATCGACCGGCGGGGTGCTGACAGAGCTTGTGGAGGCAGCCCACTGATGGCAGAAGAGATCAGACGCATCGACATCGGCTTCCAGGGCGGGCAGGTGCTGCCCGCTCGCGTGAAGCAGCCCGCCTACGACGAGCTGGCGAGTGCGCTCACCGTCGGGCGCTCGCAGCGCTGGTTCGAGCTCGAGACGCTGGACTCCAAGATCTCGGTGGACCTGTCGCAGGTGGTCTACGTGCGCGTCGACACCGAAGCTCAGCACGTCGGGTTCTAGACGTCCTCGTCGGTGCTCGCCGCGCTCGACCTCAAGCTGCTTCGCCTGCTGCGCACCCGCGGCCACTGGCCGCCGCTCGAGCGCGCAGTGCGGCGGTACGCGACGGCGGGCGAGAACGGGCTCATGTGGCACGGGATCGCGGCCGCGGGGCTCGTGCTGCACCGCGACAGCCGCCCGGTCTACCGGCGGGCGATGCGGATCACGCTTCTCACGCTGGTCCTGAACACCGCGATCAAGCGGGCCGTGGGGCGAGCGCGCCCGGTTCTCGAGGAGGAGCTTCCGGCGCTGGTGCCCACGCTGTCGGGACGCTCGTATCCCTCGGCCCACTCGTCCACGTCGTTCGCCGCCGCGGGAGCTTTGGGGAGGGCGCTGCCGGCGGCGCCCCTGTACTGCGGCGCCGCGCTGATGGCGCTGTCGCGCCCCTACCTCGGGGTCCACTACCCCTCGGACATCGTCGCCGGCGCGTTGCTGGGAAGAGCCGTCGAGCGGCTGTCGTGAAGATCGGCATCGTCGGGCTGCCGAACGCGGGCAAGTCCTCGCTCTTCAACGCGCTCACGCGCGCGGGCGCACAGGCCGCCAACTACCCGTTCACGACCCTCGAGCCCAACGTGGCCGTCGTCGGCGTGCCGGACGAGCGGCTCGACCGGGTGGCCGCGACGGTCGGCGCCGATCCGGTCGTGCACGAGGTGATCCAGTTCCACGACATCGCCGGCCTGGTGCGCGGTGCCCACGAGGGCGAAGGGCTCGGCAACCAGTTCCACGGCAACATCCGCGAGACCGACGCGATCCTGCACGTGGTCCGCGTCCACGAGGACGCCCAGGTGGTGCACCCCGAGGGCCAGGTCGACCCGCTCGCCGACGTGGAGGCCGTCGAGACCGAGCTCCTGTTCGCTGACCTCGAGCAGGCCGAGCGCCGGCTCGAGCGGGTGACGAGGCAGGCCAGGTCGCTCGACAGGGAGCTCGTGGCGGAGGAGCGCTGGCTGCGCGACGTGGTCGACGCTCTGCGTGCCGGCCGCGCCGTGCGCACGGTGCCCGAGCCGGCCGACGCGCCGGGCGCGGCGATCCGGCTCTCGGCGCTGACCTCGAAGCCCGTCCTCTACGTGGCGAACGTGGCCGAGGGCGATCCGGTGGAGCCGCCGCGCGCGCTGGTCGAGCACGCCGAGGCGCGCGGCGCGCGGGCGACCGTGGTGTCGGCCCGGCTCGAGGCCGAGCTGGCGGAGCTGGACGACGCCGAGGCGGCGGCCATGCGGGAGGAGCTGCACGTGGGCGAGTCGGGGCTCGCGACCGTCGTCCGCGAGGCGTTCGCGCTGCTCGACCTGATCTCGTTCTTCACCGCCGGCCAGGACAGCGAGGCGCGCGCCAGGGCGATTCGGCGCGGCACCCGGGCCCGCCAGGCCGCCGGTGCGGTGCACACCGACATGGAGCGCGGCTTCGTGGCCGCCGAGGTGACGTTCTGGGAGGACCTGGTGCGCGCGGGCGGCTACGCGCCGGCGCGCGAGCAGGCGCTCTCTCGCCTCGAGGGCCGCGACTACGAGGTGCGCGACGGAGACGTCGTCACGTTCCGCTTCACGCTCTCTTGAGCACGCTATCTGGGCTGACCGCGCTATTCGCGGCAGATCAAGATCGCGTGACGCAAGTGTGGCCGAAATCGTCCGCATCGTGTCCTTGCCGCCACGCGAACGGCGGGCGATCATGAGGACATGCGCCGTGTGGTGATCCTCGCGTTTCCGGGCGTGCAGACGCTCGATGTGCACGGGCCGGCGGAGGTGTTCTTCACCGCGACCGCGCTGGCCCGGACGCGCGGCTACGCCGTGGAGGTCGTGGCCGGGCAGGCCGGACCGGTTCCTACGTCGAGCGTCGCGCTGCATCCCGACCGGACCGTTGAAGACTGCCGCGGCCGCATCGACACTCTCCTGGTTGCCGGCGGCCGGGGCGTGTCCGCTGCTTCTGCGGACGAGCGGCTCGTTGCCTGGCTCCGGGCCACGGCGCTCCGTTCGCGACGCGTCGCCTCGGTTTGCACGGGCGCCTTCCTGCTGGCAGCGGCTGGCCTCCTCGACGGCCGCCGGGCGACGACCCATTGGTCCGCCTGCGCCGAGCTGGCGCGCCGCCATCCCGAGGTGCGGGTGGACCCCGAGCCGATCTTCGTGCGCGACGGCGACGTGATCACGTCGGCCGGCGTGACCGCTGGAATGGATCTCGCGCTCGCGCTCGTCGAGGAGGACCTCGGGCGCGAGATCGCCCTGGAGGTCGCTCGCTGGCTCGTCCTGTTCGTCAAGCGCCCCGGCGGGCAGGCGCAGTTCAGCGCCCAGCTCGCCGCGCAGATGGCGGAGCGCGAGCCGCTGCGCGAGCTGCAGCAGTGGATCCCCGACAACCTCGCCGCCGACCTCTCGGTGCCGGCGCTGGCGGCGCGGGCGTGCATGAGCGAGCGCAATTTCGCGCGCGCCTTCCGGCGCGAGACCGGAATGACGCCCGCCGCCTACGTCGAGACCGCCCGCGTGGAGCGGGCGCGCATCGCGCTGGAGACGAGCGCCCTGCCGGTGGATGCGGTGGCCCGCCAGTCGGGGTTCGGAACCGTTGAGACGATGCGGCGGGCGTTCAACCGCCGCCTCGGAGTAAGTCCCGGCAGCTATCGAGAAAGGTTCAGGTCAGCCGCATGAAGATCGCCATCCCGCTGTACGACCGCTTCACCGCGCTCGACGCCGTCGGGCCCTTCGAGGTGCTCGCAGGCCTGCCCGGCGCGGAGGTGACCTGGCTCGGGCCGGAGGCGGGCCCGGTCAGCACCGACAACGGCCTCACCATGCTCGCGGGCGCCGCCTACGACGAGCTGCCCGAGCCCGACATCCTGCTCGTACCGGGAGGGCTCGGCACCTACGAGGCGCTCGAGGACGAGCGCCTGGTCGAGTGGATCCGGCGCGCGCACGAGAGCTCTGAGTGGACCACCTCCGTCTGCACCGGCTCGCTGCTGCTGGCCGCGGCCGGGGTGCTCGACGGCGTGGAGGCCACCACCCACTGGCTGGACCTGGAGGCGCTCGAACGGCTGGGAGCGCGCCCGACCGGCCGCCGCGTGGTGGAGCAGGGAAAGGTGGTCACGGCCGCCGGCGTGTCCTCAGGGATCGACATGGGCCTGGTGCTGGCGGCCCGCATCGCCGGGCCCGAGGTGGCGCAGGCGATCCAGCTGGCGATCGAGTACGACCCCCAGCCGCCGTTCGACGCCGGCTCGACGGAGAAGGCCCCACCCGAGATCGTGGAGACGGTGCGGGCCGTGATAGCCGCCCAGCAGGAGCAGCTCGGTACGTAGGGCGATGTAACGGGTAGGGCACCTTGATGCCCGCGGAAGGCGACGACCGGCTCCGGCACCGCTTCGCGGAGCTGCTCGGGCTCTACACGCT
>JBOGXT010000209.1:0-2693 GCA_050694635.1 Thermoleophilaceae bacterium | reverse complement strand
GAACTCGCGCAGCGTCGCCCGGCACGCCAGGCAGGTCTTCATGTGCGGGCGCAGCCGCGCCAGCTGCTCCGCGCTCGCCTCGCCGTCGGCCAACGCCGACAGCAGCGGCGCCAGCTTCGCGCACTCGATCCCGCCCTGGATCCCGGCCAGCCGCACCGCCAGCGCCTGGCGCCCCTCGGTCAGGCAACGGTTCACCTTGGTGTAGGTCCACCCGGTGATGTCGCAGATCTCCGCGTACGAGTACCCCTCCGCCTTCAGGACCAGCGCGCGGATCTCCTGCGGCTTTAGCTGGCGCAGGGCCTCGGCTCCCTGCCGCAGCCGCTCGTAGCGCTCGGCGGTGTCGTGGGTGGCGGCCGCGGGGGTGCCGCGCTCGCCGAGCTCGCCGTCGTCGGTGACCGGCGCGTGTCGCTCGCGGTGGCGGCGCAGCGCGAAAGCCTCGTGCTTGACCACCGTCTTGAGCCACGGAACGAGGTCGCTCTCGCTCGTGGAGGGCGCCTTCGTCAGCAGGATCTCGAGCCCGCGCTGGTAGGCGTCCTCGGCGTCCTCGGGCGTCGCGGCGTAGCGCCGCGCGGTCGCGAGGATCTGCGCCCCGTGACGGGCCAGCAGCGCGAGCGCCGCCTCGTCGATCTCGGCCCGAGCGGGTCTCGCACGCCTGGTCAGCATCGACACAGCGATCAAGCTCAATGCTGCAACTACTCGCCCCCCTCCGCCAGCCGCCGCGCCGCAATGTGCGCACTTTTCGTTCAAGCCGCTACATTCGCCCGCGCTAACTGTTTGACTAGTGCCTCAGGAAGACCTTTGCCTAACGGACTCGTCAAAGAGCTGAGGGAAGTCGAGCCGGTCTCCCTCCCCGACCGCGACGTGCGCGCGGGCAAGCCGCTGCTGCTCAGCGGCGTCCTTCGCTTCGACACGCTGCGCGCCCTCGCGCGCGTCACCACGCTCGCCACGCTGGACCTCCTCGGCCTCTTCCTCGCCATCTACACGGCGCTCGTGGTCAAGACGGCCCTGGTCGCCCCCGAGCAGCTCGGGCAGATGTGGGGGCAGGCCCAGGAGTACGCGCCGCTCGCCGGGCTCGTGATGCTGCTGCTGTTCGCCCGCTCGGGCCTCTACCGCGACCGCGCCCAGCGCCCCGGCTTCTCGCGCGTGATCGCGTCGCTGTTCCAGGTAACGCTCGTCGTCCTGATCTACGCGGAGATCGAGGGCGAGCCGTTCCAGTCGTACTACATCTTCTACGGCTCGCTCTTCTTCGCGCTGCTGTACGTGTCGCTGCTGCGCTGGGGCTTCGAGCGCATCTCCGGCGCCGTGCTGCGCGCGGCCGGCTACCGGCGCCGGGCGGTGCTGGTCGGGTCGGGGGCGAACATCCAGGCCGTCGCGCACGCGCTGAAGGACTCGAACGTGATCGAGCCCTACGGCTTCGTGGCGCGCACGCCGGTGGCGCTCGTGGACGGCCTGCGCGACTTCCGCTCGCTCGAGCAGCTCGAGCGCCACTTCGCCGCCGTCGACGAGGTGCTCATCACCGACCCCGACTTCCCCCAGGGGGAGGCCGTCGAGCTGGTCGACCGCTGCCACCAGCAGGGGGTGCGCGTGCGGGTGGCGCCGTCGACGATGGAGATCCTGATGGACCGGGTGGAGTTCGTGCCGGGCCAGGCCCTGCCCCTGTTCGAGCTCAAGCCGCCCGTGTTCGAGGGCATCGACTTCGCGATCAAGCGCAGCTTCGACCTCGTCGGGTCGGTGTTCCTGATCCTCCTCTTCGCGCCCGCGATGGCGCTGGCGGCGCTCGCCATCAAGCTCAGCTCCCGCGGGCCGGTGCTCTACCGCTCGACGCGCCCGGGCATCGGCGGCCGGCCGTTCGCGTGTTTGAAGTTCCGCACCATGGTCCATGGCGCCGAGCACCTGCAGGACCACCTCGAGGCGCACAACGAGCTGAGCGGGGCGCTCTTCAAGATCCGAGAGGATCCGCGCGTCACGGCGGTCGGGCGCTTCCTGCGGCGCTGGTCGCTCGACGAGCTGCCGCAGCTCTTCAACGTCCTGCGCGGGGACATGTCGTTGGTCGGTCCGCGTCCGCTGCCGCAGCGCGACTACGACCGCCTCGTCGACTGGCACCGCAAGCGCTACCTGGTGCTGCCCGGCATGACCGGCCTCTGGCAGGTGTCGGGTCGCTCGGAGCTCGACTTCGACGAGCTGGTCAAGCTCGACTTCCTCTATCTCGAGCGCTGGTCGGTCTTCCTCGACCTGACCATCCTGCTGAAGACGATCCCCGCGGTCTTCCGGGCCCGGGGAGCGTGGTAATCAGCCGGGGGCTCACGCCCCCGGCCCCCCGCTGATGCGCGGCCGGGTGGATCCGAGTTGAGCGAGCCCTACGAGCCCGACAACCTGCTCGACCGCCGCTCGGACCCGGCCACGCTGCAGGTCCACTACGACCAGGAGCACCGGCGCGAGCGGGCGCTGCTCGAGCGACGGCTCGGCCTAGCCGGCGGTGACGTGCTGTCGGTCGGCTGCGGCTGGCACCCCGGGCGCCATCTCTTCCCGCGCCCGTCCTGGCGCATGACCGGCGCCGACCTCAACCCGGCGATGATCGAGCACCTGCTCGGGTCGGGCGAGCTCGACGCCGGCGCCGAGGGGCGGGCCGGCGAGCTGCCCTTCGAGCCGGACTCGTTCGACGTCGTGCTCTACCGGCTCGTGCTGCACCACGT
>JBOGXT010000208.1:0-8728 GCA_050694635.1 Thermoleophilaceae bacterium | reverse complement strand
GACCTGGTGACCTTGGGCTTGGCCTTGACCTGAACCGTCTTGGCAGTGCGCTTCCCGGCCTTTGGCTTGCTGGAGACGACCCTCCCCTTGCCGCTGAACCGGAACCGACACTTCGCACGCCGAAGCTTCTTCTTGGCCTTCTTGATGGTCAGGCCCTTCAGCTTCGGGACGGTGCATCGCTTGGGCTTGAGCTTGGGAAGAAGCGGCTTGATCGGAGGAAGCGGAAGGGTCGTGACCGGTGAAGCGGTCTCGATGCGACCGATCTGCTGGCCCACGAACTCGCTGAACCAGAGCGCGCCGTCCGGCCCCGCAGTGATGTCCGAGGGCTCGCTGCTGGGTGTCGGAGTCGGGAAGTGGTTGGTGATGACGCCGCCGGTCGTGATCCGACCAATCGAGCTGGCCTCCGACTCGGTGAACCAGAGCGCCCCGTCGCGCCCGACGACGATCGCGGACGGTCCGGCCCCGGCGCCTGGATATTCGGTAATTAGGCCGCTGGTCGTGATCTGGCCGATCTGGTTGGCCGCCGACTCGGTGAACCACAGTCCGCCACCGGGCCCCTGAGTGATCCCGGAAGGATCGGCTCCCACGGCTGGAACCGGGAAGTGGCTGGTCACGGTGGGCGTGGCGCCAGTGGTGATGCGACCGATCGAGTTGGCCGTTTCGTGCGATTCTGTGAACCACAGCGCGCCATCAGGGCCGGACGTGATGTCGGAAGCCCCGGCCCCCGCGCCCGGAAACGTCTCGATGTTGGAGGGGTTTCCAGGTGGGATCCGCCCGATGAGATTCAGGCCGGGGGCGGTGAACCAGAGATTGCCATCGGGGCCGAGCGTGATCGCCTCGGGTCTAGGACCGGTGCCTGGCACTGTGAACTCGCCAATCGCGCCCCCCGTCGTAATCCGGCCGATCTGGTCATCCCGGGGTTGGGTGAACCAGAGCGCGCCGTCGGGGCCGGTGGTGATCTGATCAACGGGCGGGACGAAGGTTGGGTCTGTAGGAGGGATCGAGCTCGGGCCGGAGGGAACCTGGAATCCACCCGGCGGGTCGATCGCGCCGCCGGTGGTCATCCGGTAGATCGTGCTCGTCCCCTCGGCGACGAACCACAGATTTCCGTCTGGCCCCGCTGTGATTCCGCCCGGGAAGCTGCCGGCCGGGACGGGGAACTCCTGGATCGCCTGCGCGCTCGCCGATGCCGGTACCAGCAGCGCGGCTGCCAGGGCGATCAGCAGCGCGCGGGTTCGTCTGCGGCCCGTTGCAGGCCGCAGTGAGCCCGTGATGACGGCCCCTGCCCAGGATGGGCCAGACATCGGGGGAGGGCTCCTTTCGGTGGTAAAGCCGCCACCGGGCGACCGATCGGATGCGAGTCCGGGGGCGACCAGCGGCTTAGGATCCAGTGGAACACAAAATGCGAATTGATGCAAGCAATCGCTTGCGCGGCCGGCGCGGGTTGGTGCATAGTGGGCAGCGGAGAGGAGACCCCCCAATGCTCCGCGAGCCGCTGGCCCGGTTTCGCTTAATTACCTCACTCACGTTCCCCGTCGCGCTCGCGCTTCTCGTAGGCGCCTCGACCGCAGCGGCGCAGTCCGGCACCCCCGTCACGCCGCCCTGCCCCAGGCCGGTTGCCTTCTCGCCGAGCGAGTTCCCGGCAAAGCCCGTGATCGACAACCGGTGGCTTCCCTTCACTCCGGGCACCCAGCTGACGCTCGAGGGCCGCGCCAACCGCGGCGGCGGGCCGCTTCCCCACACGGTCACCTTCACAGTGACCGACTTGACCAAGGTGATCAACGGCGTGCGGAGCGTCGTCGTCTGGGACGTCGACGTGAACGAGGGCGAGCTGGCCGAGACCGAGCTCGCCTTCTTCGCTCAGGACCTGGACGGCAACGTCTGGAACCTCGGCGAGTACCCGGAGGAGTTCGACGGCGGCGCGTTCCTCGGAGCACCGAGCACCTGGTTCGCCGGCATGGACGGCGCGGAGGCGGGGATCCACATGCGCGACTTCCCGGTCGTCGGCCAGTCGTGGCTCCAGGGATATGCGCCCGCGATCAGCTTCCTCGACTGCGCGGAGGTGGCGTCCACGAACCAGCGGGACGTCTGTGTCCCGTTCGCCTGCTACCCCCGGACGCTGCTGACCCGCGAGACGAGCCCGCTCGACCCGGAGGGCGGCGTGCAGCTGAAGTACCACGCGCCCGGGGTCGGCATCGTGCAGGTGGGCGCCGAGAACGATCCGGAGGGAGAGACCCTGAAGCTGCTCAGGCTCGAGACCTTGAGTCCCGCGGCGCTGGAGGCTGCCCGCAACGAGGCGCTGAAGCTCGACTCGCGCGGCTATGTCGTGAGTCCTGTCTATGCGCAGACGTCGGAGATGGAGCTGCCACCGGGCGTGCAGCGTCCGTCACCGCCTCCTCCAGGGACCACACCCTCTGGAGGAGCCGGTGGTCCTGCGGCGGGCGTCATCTCTCAGCCGGGCTCGGCGGGCGGCCAGGCCTCGCCCGGGCCCGCGCAGCAGGAGGAGATCGACCCGGACGACTACAGGGCGAAGGTCGACCACCCGCTCGTGCCGCTCACCTCGGTCCGCCTGACCCGCTTCAGGGGGCGTGAGGAGGGAACCGAGATCCGCGTGGTGAGTCGCGTCTTGAAGCGGACACGGCGGGTGGCGGGCGTCCGGGTGACGATCGTCGCGGTGCGCGAGTTCGAGGACGGCGAGCTGGTCGAGCGCACCGAGGACTACTTCGCCGAAGACAAGAAGGGGCGGGTCTGGTACTTCGGCGAGACGGTGGACGACATCGAGGACGGCAGGGTCGTCGGCCACGACGGCCAGTGGTTCGCCGGGAGGAACGGCGCGCTGCCGGGTCTGTTCATGCCCGCGAAGCCGAAGGTGGGCCAGCTCTTCGAGCAGGAGCGGGCGCCGGGCGTGGCCGAGGACCGCTCGAAGGTCGTGCGCCTGAACGTGGAGGTGACCACCCCGGCCGGGGAGTTCGACGAGTGCATCAAGACGCGGGACTTCGCGCCGCTCGACGACAGCACGGAGTTCAAGTTCTACTGCGACGGGGTCGGACTCGTTCGCGAACAGGCGTCCGACGCGCGTCTCGCGCTCGTCCGCTACCGCTGAGCGCGACACGCTTGCGCGGCTCCGAGAGGGCGACCTACACTGGTCTTACCTCCAACCAGCGACATCGGTAAGGAGAACTGGCCCTTGGAGCTCTCGCAGTGAGCTTGCTTCGCCGACGCGCCGTGACGCTCGGCTTGGCCGCCGCCGTGCTGCTCGCCGCCGCGGCCTGGATCGCCGGGCGCCAGATCCGCTCGCCCGGGCAGGTGGCGGCGGAGACCGCGGCGCCGACGCCGTCGGCGATCACCGTGCCCGTCGAACGTCGCGTCCTCTCGAGCCAGGTCATCGGGAGAGGGACGGTCCGCTACGGGTCTCCCCAACCGGTCGTGCTCGCGACCTCGGACGTCAAGCAGGCCGCCGGCGACTCCGAGATCGTGACCACCCGGCCCCGACGGGGAGCGAGCGTCGGCGAGGGCGCGGTCGTGATGTCGGTCTCGTCCCGCCCGGTGTTCGTCTTCCGGGGCGCGCAGCCGTCGCACCGGGACCTCGGTCCCGGCAGCAGAGGACCTGACGTCAGGCAGCTGGAGAGCGCGCTCGGCAGGCTGGGCTTCTCACCAGGAGCCGTGGACGGACGCTACGACGGCGAGACCGGCGCCGCGGTGGCGGCCTGGTACGAGAGCAAGGGCTGGGAGCCGTTCGGACCGACCGACCTGCAGCTCGAGCGGCTGCGCTCGGCGAACGCCGCCGCGGCGGCGGCGCGCGACCTGCACCTTCAGGCTCGCCTGGCGATCCAGCAGGCCGGCCACGGCGGCGTCACCCCGGGCGAGATCGCGCAGGGGCGCATCGACGTCGAGTCGGCGCGCGACCGCGTCGACAGCGCGACGCTCGCCTTGCGGACGGCGCAGATCAGGGCCGCGGAGGCCAGGCAGGTGGCCGCGCGGACCAGCGGCCTCACGCTCGCGCGGCTGAACGCGCGGCGCGACAACCGGCTCGCGCTCGCCGAGGTCGGCCTGAAGCAGGCCGCGCTCAACAAGGCGGGCGACGCGCTGGTCGAGGCGCAGCGCAACTTCGCCGAGGCGCCACCCGCGACGCCGCCCGGAGAGCGGGCCGCGCTCGAAGCGGCCATCCGCTCTGCGGCCGACGACCAGGCGGTGGCACAGCTCGACGTGAGGGCGGCGATCAGGGCCTTGGACGCCACACGCGCCGCCGGCCGCGACGCCATCGCGATCGCGCTGGCCGACAGGCGCCGTGCGATCGCCGCCTCGCGGACGGGGGCCGCGAAGGTCATCCGGGCCGAGCAGGCGCTGTCGACCGCCCGCACGCAGGTGCTGCTGGCCGGGCGCCGGCTCGAGGTGCTGACCACACCCGGCGACACGTCGATTCAGCGCCTGCTGGCCGACTCGGCGGCCCGCGAGGCACGCGACACGGAGTCGGACGCCGCGCGAGTCGCCGCAAGGATCGGCATCCAGCTGCCGGCCAACGAGATCCTGTTCTTCCCGACCCTGCCCCTGCGTGTGGACACGGTGATCGCGCGGCGCGGCGACAGCCCCTCCGGCAAGGTGATGACCGTCAGCAACTCGCGGCTGGCGATCGACTCGTCACTGTCGCTGAACGACGCGAAGCTCGTACGCCGTGGGGCGCAGGTCACGATCGAGGAGCCGGACCTCGGGGTGCGCACGACCGGCGAGGTGAGCCAGGTCGCCGATCGCCCGGGCACCCACAAGGTCGATCCCTCGCGTGTCTACGTGGAGATCGTCCCGAGCACCGCGCCGGGCCAGCTGGTTGGCGCGTCGGTGAAGCTGACGATCGCCGTCAAGAGCACGCGCGACGAGGTGCTCACGGTGCCGGTGACCGCGCTGTCGGTGGGCGCCGACGGCAGCTCGCGGCTGCAGAGGGAGCGCCCGACCGGGGAGCGGCAGTACGTGACCGTCGAGCCCGGGCTGGCGGCCCAGGGCCTGGTCGAGGTCCGGCCCGTCGACGGCGGGCTGGCGGACGGCGACCTCGTGATCGTCGGCGCCCGGGGGGCGCGCGCGGCCGGGAGCGGCATTGGACCCTGAGCCCGCGATCGCGTCCGAGCGGGTGGCAGTCAACGGCCGGCCGGAGGTCGGGCCGGCTCAGCCCGTCGTGGAGCTGCGCGCCGTCGCCCGCACCTACGGCAGCGATCCACCCGTGGAGGCCCTGCGCGGCGTGGACCTCGCGATTCACGCCGGCGACTTCGTCGCGATCGTGGGGCCGTCGGGCTCGGGCAAGTCGACGCTGCTCAACATCCTCGGCTGTCTCGATCGCCCCAGCTCGGGGACCTACCTGATCGACGGCGTCGACACCAGCACGCTCAGCGACGGCGAACGGACCGCCGTGCGCGCGCGCAGCATCGGCTTCGTGTTCCAGCAGTTCCACCTGCTCGGCCACCGCACGGCGCTCGAGAACGTGATGCTGGCCGAACTGTACGCGGGCGGCGAGCGAACCGGCCGGCGCGAGCGCGCCCTGGCGGCGCTGGAGCGGGTCGGGATGGCGCACCGCCGTGACTTCATGCCCACCAAGCTCTCCGGTGGAGAGCAACAGCGCGTGGCGATCGCCCGGGCCCTGCTCGGGCCGCCCAACCTCCTGTTGTGTGACGAGCCCACCGGCAACCTCGACTCGGGGACCACCGAGTCGCTGCTGCGGCTCTTCGACGCGCTCGCCCGCCAGGGGCTCACCCTCGTGGTCGTGACGCACGACGACGGGGTCGCGGCGACCGCGCGGCGAATCGTGCGCCTGGTCGACGGGCGCATCGTGGAGGCGAGCGGGTGACACAAGAGCCCCCAGGGCAGCCGCGCTTGCCGCTGCGCGACCTCCTGAGCGAGGCCGGGGCGGGGCTGATGGCGCGCCCGGCGCGCGTGGCGCTGACCGTGCTCGGGACGGTGATCGGCGTCGGCGCGCTGGTCGCCACGCTCGGGCTCTCGAAGACCGCGGGCAACCAGATCGTCGGACGCTTCAGCGAGGTCGCCGCCACGGACGTGGTCGTGACCCCCGTGCCGGGGGCGATCGGCGGCGACGCCGCGCGCGAGGCGATCCCCTGGGACGCCGAGGCGCGCCTGCGGCGGCTGAACGGGGTGGCGGCGGCCGGAACCCTCTCCGACGTGGACGTGCGCGGCGCGCTCGTGCGCTCGGTGCCGATCAACGATCCGCTCGGGCAGACCGAGGTGCAGCTGCCGATCAGGGCGGCGTCGCCGGGACTGTGGCGCGCCGTGCGGGCCGAGCTGGCGGCGGGCCGGCTGCCCGACCGAGGGCACTCGGCGCGGGCTGACCGCACGGTGGTGCTCGGCAGGAACGCCGGCCGCAGGCTCGGGATCACCAGCCTGGATCAGCAGCCGGCGATCTTCATCGGCGATCGGCTCTATCAGGTCAGCGGCCTGATCGGGAGCGTCGAGCGCCAGCCGTCGCTGCTCGGTTCCCTGACGATCCCGAACGGCACCGCACGCCGCGAGTTCGGCCTGCGCGCGCCGGCCTCGGTCCAGATCGAGACCGAGATCGGAGCGGTCGAGGTCGTCGTCCGCCAGGCGCCCCGGGCGCTCAGCCCAAGCGACCCGGCGCTGCTGCGGGTGGCCGCGCCGCCGGACCCGGAGACGCTGCGCGCCGGCGTGGAGAACGACCTGAACGCGCTCTTCCTGTTGCTGGGCGGCGTGTCGCTGCTCGTGGGTGCGCTCGGCATCGCGAACGTGACGCTGGTGTCCGTGCTCGAGCGGGTCGGCGAGATCGGCCTGCGACGAGCGCTCGGTGCCGGGCGGCGCCACATCGCGGCGCAGTTCCTCGTCGAGAGCACGGTCATGGGGCTGCTGGGCGGCATCGTCGGGGCAAGCCTGGGCACGCTCGTGGTGGTCGCGGTATCGGCCGGCCGCACCTGGACCCCCGTGCTCGACCCCTGGGTGCCGCTGGCCGCTCCACTGGCGGGGGCGCTCATCGGGCTGCTCTCCGGGACCTACCCCTCGCTCCGGGCCGCCGCCATGGAGCCCGTCGAGGCGCTGCGAACGGGCACGACGTGAGCCGATCGAGGGGTCACCCGGTGCTGGCGGCAATGGCGCTCGCCGCGATCATGATCGCCGGCTGTGGCGGCGACGAGCCGGCTCCCGACACCCCCGTGGAGCTCGAGGACCAGCTCGGATTCAGCGAGAGCGGAGTGGTCGAGCGCCAGAGCCGTGTCGAAGGACACATCAGCGAGTGCATGAAGGCTCAGGGGTTCGACTACGTGCCGGTGGACCCGCTCGCCCAGCGCGCGGCGCTGACCGGCAAGGCGCGGATGACCGACGAGGAGTTCCTCGATCAGTTCGGCTACGGCATCAGCACCCTCTTCGGACGCGGCACGCCGCAGTCGGATCCCAACGAACGGATCCGCCGCAGCCTCGGCGCGGCGGACCGCAGCGCCTACGACCGCACGCTGTACGGTGACAACCCCGGCCTTACTTTCGCCGAGGCGATCGACAACGACGCGGCCGACGAGCTCGGCGGCTGTACGAAGAAGGCGACGGAGGCGGTGTTCGGCGGGGCCGCGGTGCTGTCGACGCTCCAAGGCAAGTTCGACGAGCTCGAGGAGCGCATCAACCAGGACCAGCGGATGGTCCAGGCGGTTGAGAGGTGGACCGAGTGCATGGCGGAGAAGGGGTTCCGGTACGGGGAGCCCGAGGAGATCGACGAGGACCTGATCAAGCGCTTCAAGGCGATCGTGGGCTCCGCGACGCAGCCCGGGGCGACCGCCCCGGCCGACCCGAGCGTCACCTACGACCGCGGAGCGCTGGCCGCCCTCAAGCGTGAGGAGGTGAAGCTGGCGCGCGCGGACCTGGCCTGCGAGAAGCGCGAGATCACGCCGGTCGAGCTGGAGGTCCGCCCGCAGTACGAGGACGCGTTCCGGGAGCGCAACCGCAGGCTGATCGAGCAGGTGCGGCCCGTCTCGGGGTGAGAGGCGCACGAGCGGTGGCCTCGGGACGGCGCTCGCACGCAGCGCCCCGAGGCCATCCACCGAAAGGACGGCGAATCATCTCAGCGGTAGATGAGATGGATATGAGAGCGTCATTCGCCCGGCGCGCGAGACGAGACCAGCAGGTTGTAGAAGATCGCCGGCGGTAGGCGGGGCTCCAGCAGCGAGCGGTCGAGGCGCTGCAGCAGCAGGTAGCCCCGGTGGGCGTAGACGCGCCAGGCCCAGGGCACCTCGGTGGGCTCGGCGGTGCCCTCCAGCGTGCGGTTGGCCCAGCCGAACAGCGACGCGGCCAGCTCCTCGCCTCGGACGCGCACGTCCTCGAAGCCGGCGGCGCGGGCCTGGCCGCTCAGCTCGCCGGGCGTGAACGCGTGCACGTCCACGACGCCCTCGAGGCGGTCCTCCTCGCTAGGGCCGGCGCCGTTCCCGTTCGCGCGCCGCTCGCCCGCCCGCATCAGCGCGCGCCACAGAGGCGCCACGGCCATCGCGCCGCGCTTTGGCAGCGCCGAGATGCGGTCCCCGTGGCGCGACGGCTCGCCGCAGAAGGCGACCACGCCGCCGGGGCGCAGCACGCGACGGAACTCGCGGAAGGCTCCGGCCAGGTCGGGCAGGTGGTGCAGCACGGCGTGGCCGAAGACGAGGTCGAACGAGTCGTCGCCGAAGGGCAGGGCGGCCGCCTCGCAGCAGGCGGTCTCGACCTCCAGGCCGAGCTGGGCGGCCGTGCCCGACAGGGCGTCGAG